>CAYVLM010000237.1:0-3707 GCA_964452225.1 uncultured Steroidobacteraceae bacterium
GGGCGAGTTCGATGCGCTGGCGCTGCCCGCCGGAGAGGCGCGCGCCATGCTCGCCAACGGGTGTGTCGAGGCCGTCGGGCAATGAGGCGACCCAGCCGTCGAGGCGAGCCGTGCGCAGCGCCGCGATGATCTCGTTCTCGCTCGCCTCCGGCCTGGCGACGCGCAGGTTCTCGCGGACGGAGGTGTCGAAGATGTGCGGGTCCTGTGCACAGAGGCCGATCACGCGCCGGACGTCGTCGCCCGCCAGCCGGGTGAGGTCGGCCGCGCCATCGGCTCCCACCAGCTCCACGGTGCCGGACGACGGGTCGAGCAGGCGCAGCAGGACCGCGCCGAGCGTGCTCTTGCCGGACCCCGACGGACCCCAGATCAGTGCCCGTCCGCCCGGTCGCAGCTCGAACCCGATGCCGGACAGGACCTCCCGACCGTCCGCCGCGTACCTGGCATGGACGTCATGCACGCGGAGACCGTACGGACCGGCCGGAAGTCGCGCGGGATCGGCCGGTTCGGCCACCGGATCAGGAATCGACAGGATCGCAGCCACGCGGGACGCGGCCGCTGCGAGCCTCGGCAGCTGCTGGGCGGCCGGCGCGAGCCCCGCGACCAGCTCGTGCGCGGCGATCGGGGTGAGGACCACGACCGCGAGCGCCACGCCGCCCAGGGAGGCGCCATGGACGGCGCCGATTCCGCTGGCCAGGGCGATCCAGATGGCCGCACCGCCGGCCAGTCCGGCCAGCAGGGCGCCGACACCGGTCCCCGCGGCGGATCTCGCCTCCGCTGCGGCGAGGTCCGCGTCGAGTGTCGCGAGGTGGGCCAATCGCGCCTCACCGGCGTCGGCGACGATGAGCTCGGGCGCCCCCCGCAGCAGCTCGAGCGTTTCATCCGCCAGGGCACCCCGCACCGGAACGACGCGCCGCTCGGCCCGCCGGGCGACCCGGATGGCCGCCCACGGGGCCGCCGCGGCCACGAAGAGGAGGGAGAGGGCGAGCGCCGCGCCCGCGACCGGCACCAGCCACCAGACGAGCCCGACGGCCGCGGCCGCCACCGCCCCGGTGATGGCGTACGGGAGCAGGACGCGCAGCCAGACGTCGGCCAGTCCGTCGACGTCGGTCACCAGGCGGGCCAGCAGGTCACCACCGCGGAAGGCCGCGAGCCCCGCTGGCGCGAGGGTCCGGAGTCGCCGGTACACCGTGACGCGCAGGTCGGCCAGGATCCGGAAGGC
Source organism: uncultured Steroidobacteraceae bacterium (assembly GCA_964452225.1). Taxonomy (GTDB): domain Bacteria; phylum Chloroflexota; class Limnocylindria; order QHBO01; family QHBO01; genus CAVXEH01. The sequence goes on from CAYVLM010000237.1 coordinate 1,220, forward strand.
GGCGTCGTGGGAGGCAAGCCGCTCGGCGTAGCGCAGCACGCCCCGGCTCACCCCGAAGGCGCGGACCGCCACGATGGCCACCATCAGGTAGAGGACGGGAGGCCGCTCGGCGGCCCGCGAGATCAGCCAGGCCGATGTCGCCGCCAGGCCGACCGCCGCGCCCGCGGCGCCGATCCCGGCCAGCACGGCAAGGGCCACGCTGCGCCGGTGGCCGCGGGCAAGCGCGACAACCCACGCCAGGTCTCTCATGCCGCCGCCGCCCGGTCGTCCGCGCAGGCTGCCTCTACGTCCTCCTGCGTGCCGAGGCGCACGACGCGGTCGGCGATCTCCAGCGCCGCCGGCCGGTGGGCCACGACGACAACGGCCGCCCGCTCGAGATCCGCCCGCTCCCGGACCGCTGCCAGCACGGTTCGCTCGGTTGCTTCGTCCAGCCCCGCGGTCGGCTCGTCGAGGAGGATGAGGTGTGCCTCGCGCACCATGGCTCGCGCAACGGCGATCCGCCGCCGCTGGCCCGCTGAGAGGCCCGAGCCCCGGTCGCCGAGGGAGGTCGCCGGATCGAGATCGGCGAGGCCCACCCGGGCCAGGGCCGCACTGATCGCCGCATCCGTCGCGGTCGGCTCCGCGAGCCGCACGTTCTCTGCCACGGTGCCGGCGAAGAGGTAGGGGTCCTGCGCGACCCAGGCGATCTGCCGATGCCAGGCAGCGGGAGCGAGCTCGCGAAGGTCGACGCCCTCCGCTGGGTCACCGTCGCGCTCACGCTCGCGGGCTGGCCCGGTGATGCGGATGGAGCCCTCGTCGGGTGCCACCAGCCCGGCGATCGCGCCGAGGAGCGTCGTCTTGCCGACACCGCTGGGGCCAGCTATGGCGAGCACCTCGCCGCCTCGAAGCTCGAACGAGACCCGGTGTGGTGCCGCGACCCCCCGCCCAGGCTGGCGGACCGTCAGGCCGGAGATGCGCAGCTCCCCGGTGCGCAGGTCGGGAACGTCGGTCCGGTGGCCCCGGTGCGGGACCGGGGCATCGATCACGGCAAGCGCTGCATCGGCGGCGGCGAGGCCCTGCTGGCTGGCGTGGAAGTGAGCGCCCAGCTGCCGCAGCGGGAGGTAGGCCTCGGGGGCGAGGACCAGCACGAACAGGCCGGTGCGCAGGTCAAGTCCGCCGTCCACCAGCCGGAGCCCGATCCCCACCGCCACGAGCGCGACGGACAGCGTGGCGCCCAGCTCCAGGACGAAGGCCGACAGGAACGCGATGCGCAGCGCTCCCAGGGTTGCGCGGCGGTAGGCGTCGGTAACCTGCCTGAGCCCGGCGCCGCCTCCGTCGGCGCGTCCCAGGACCTTCAGGGTCGGCAGTCCCTCGACGATGTCGAGGAAGTAGTGGGCAAGGCGGGCGAATGCCCGCCATCGGCGCCGCCGGTGCGCCTCGGTCGCCATGCCGACGAGGACCATGAAGAGCACGATGATGGGCAGGGTGAGAGCCACCGTCAGCCCGGCGACGAGGTCGGCGGGAAGGATGGTGAGCACCACGGCAACGGGCAGGATGGCCGCCAGCGCCAGCTGGGGCAGGTACCTGGCGAAGTAGTCGTCGAGGGCATCGAGCCCGTGCGTCGAGAGTGCCACGATCTCGCCCTGGGCGGCGCTCACGGTGGACCGCGGACCGAGCTCGACCGCGCGCCGCAGCAGGGCAAGTCGCAGCGTCGACTTGACCCGCGCTGATGAGCGGTGGGCGGTGGACTCCCGGGCCCAGGCGACGACGGCCCGCGCGGCAAGCACTCCGGCGAGGGCTGCCAGGGTCGGTCCCAGGGCCGCAGTCCCCCTCCCGTGCTCGACGGCGTCGCTGATGGCCGACGCCAGCAGCCCGGCCTCCGCGATCGCCAGTGCGGCGGTGGCCAGGCCGAGGAGGATGGTGACGGCGAGGTGGGCCCGCGCGGCACCGGCGAGCCGCAGGAGGCGGGGGTCGAATCGCCTCACGCCCCGTCCGTGGTGCCGGTCGACTCCTGCGCCGGGATCTCCTCGACGCCGATCCGCTTCCGGAAGACCCAGTAGGTCCAGCCCTGGTAGAGGAGCACGATCGGCGTGAAGATCACGGCCACGACGGTCATGATCCCCAGCGTGTACGGCGTCGACGAGGCGTTCGTCACCGTCAGGCTCCAGGCGGCGTTCGTGTTCGAGGGGAGCACGTCCGGGTAGAGGGTGACGAAGAGGGTCACCACCGCCAGGCCAATGGTGACGGCGCTGCCGATGAATGCCCACCCCTCGCGCCGGACCCGGTTGGCGGCGAGCGCCCCGACCAGCGAAACCGCCGCCGCGGCGGAGAGGAGCAGTGAGGCGAGGTCTCCGCGCTGCGCCCACGTCCAGGCCAGGAAGACGACCGCCACCAGCGCCGCGACCGGGCCCACGCGCCCTGCCAGGCGGTTCGCCCGCTCGCGGATCTCGCCGCGCGTCTTGAGCGCCAGGAAGACGGCGCCGTGGGTCACGAACAGGCCCAGCGTCGA
>CAYVLM010000238.1:0-3704 GCA_964452225.1 uncultured Steroidobacteraceae bacterium
GACGGCTCCCCGTAGTAGCCGGGGTCGATATCGGTCCCGCCGGTCATCAGCAACCCGTCCGCGGCGCTGAACGCCTCGTGACGTTCCGAGGCTGAAACCCGGTCATCGAGAGGGAGGGGTCGGGCTCCGTGGCGCTCGAGGGCCTCGAGGTAGCGTCCGTTCTTGTAGCCCGCCACCGCCGGGTTCCGGGCGCGCTCGGGGTTGCTCAGGGTGACGACGATCCGGGGCCGGCGCATGAGCCCGATCGTACGCCGCTCAGACGACGTTGAGCTCGCGCATCGGCTCGCCCCGGAGAATGCGTTCGTACCCGAACGGTGCCAGGTCAAGCGTCTCGTAGCGACCGGCCGCGATCCACTCGGCCAGGCCGCGGCCGACCGCCGGCGCCTGCTGCAGGCCGTGGCCCGAGAAGCCGTTGGCGAAGAGGAAGTTCGGGACCCGCGGGTGCGGGCCGAGGACGGCGTTGTGATCGAGGGTGTTGACGGCGTAGTGGCCGGCCCAGCCGTCGAGGAGTCCCAGCGCCTCGAACGCCGGCACACGGTTGGCCAGGCTCGGCCAGACGATCTCCTCGAAGGGCGTCCGGTCGAACTCGAGGTCCAGCGTGTCGGGGTCGGGATCGTCGGCGTGCGGCGAGAAGCCGCCGATGAACGCCGGCCCCTCCGGCCGGAAGTAGACGCCGTTGGTGTCGATGGTGAGCGGGGCGGGCGCCACGGGCGTCCGGCAGTCGAAGTGATACACGAACCGCTTGCGAGGGCGAACCGGGAGGTCGGCACCGATCATGGAGGCCACCGTCGCCGCCCTTGGCCCCGCGGCGTTGACGACCCAGCCGCACTCGATCCGGTCGCCGTCGTCCAGCCGGACGCCCGACACCCGGTCGCCGTCCATCTCGATGGCGGTCACCTCGCCGGTGCGGTACTCGACCCCGAGCGAGCGCGCCTTGCGGCGAAACGCCTGGAGCAGTGCGTAGGCGTCGAACCAGCCCTCGTCGGCGGTGCCGAGCGAGCCGCCGGCCAGGTCCTCCACCTGCATCCAGGGGAAGCGTGAGCGCAACTCGGCCGGCGTCAGCAGGACGACCGGCACCCCGAGCGCCCTCTGCACGGCATGGTTGTGCTCGAGGATGGCCAGACCCGCCCTGCTGGCGAGGAACAGGTAGCCGCCCTCCACGAAGTCCACGTTCGGAGCCGGCTCACCGGCGATGCCGAGCCAGTCATCGAGGTGCTTGATGAGGTCGATCCCGAACCGGCTGATCTCGATGTTCAGCTCCGTGCTGAACTGGAGCCGGATCGAGGCGGCCGAGAGCGTGGTGGACGAGGTCCGGTAGGTGGGGTCGCGCTCGATCACGAGGACCCGGCCGTCCCAGTCGGGGCGGCGGGCAACGAAGGTGGCGACGCTGCTCCCCACGATGGCGCCGCCAACGATGACCACGTCGGCGTGCTCGGCACGGCTCACGCCGCCGATCCTAGCGCGCGGCGTCAGGCCGTGCGGATCTGCTGCCGCAGAATGGTCCGCAACCTTGCCTCGGGCACCTCGCGCGGGCTGTCGAGATAGATCTCGTGATGCGGCCCGACCGGCTCGTAGCCCTTGCTGCGCACCTCAGCGTGAAGGCGAGCGATCGCCGGCCACTCCGCGATGTACGGCCCCACGTGGAGGATCTGGCCAACCAGCCCCTCGTCGAGGAGCTCGAGCCTGGCCCTGTCGACCAGCGGCGAGTGCCGCTTCGCGCGGGCGGCCTCCCTGACCGACCGCAGCAGGTCGCGCGTCACCGCCTCGGGCTGGGCCACCATCACCGTCCAGTTCCACTCGTGCGGCGCCTCGGGTCGCCAGGCCTCCCCGCTGGCCGATCGCCACAGAGCCTCGAGCGGCATGATCGGCTCTGGCGGAACGCCCATGGCCCGTAGCGCGTCGCGAAGGGCATAGGTGATCCCGTACACGGCGCGCACGGCGTCGGTGAAGGCGGGTGTCTCGGGGGCGCCGAGCCCATCGACCATCAGGTACGTCACCGGGGGCAGCTCCAGCACCACGCAGTGGTCCGTTGGCGCGTCGAGCGCGGACCGCGCGCGTGCCAGTGGGTTCGGCGACGCGGCGAGCGTCGTCATCGGTCACTCCTGCTCACATGCTTCCGGCAGCGCCGGTTTCGAGCCCACCGTGCCCCGGCCCGGTCGCGGTCCCAAGGGCCGATGCGACCGTTCTCCGGGTGCACCCGGCCCCATCACGCAGCGCCTCCGCCCACGACGGCCCCCGGCGCCCTACACTGCCCGCCATGGCATCGGCAAGCAGCAAGCCCGTCATTCTCGCCGTCGACGACGACGCACCCGTGCTCCGCGCCGTCGAGCGCGACCTCCGCAACCGGTACGGAAAGGACTACCGGATCGTGGCGGCCGGGTCCGGGGCGGAGGGGCTGGAGGTTGTGCAGCAGCTCACCGTGCGGGGCGGCGCCATCGGTCTGTTCGTGGTGGACCAGCGGATGCCGCAGATGACCGGCATCGAGTTCCTCGGCAAGGCGCTCGAGTCTCAGCCGGACGCGAAGCGGGTGCTCCTCACCGCGTATGCCGACACCGACGCCGCGATCCGTGCCATCAACGACATCCGCCTCGACCAGTACATCCTCAAGCCCTGGGACCCACCCGAGGAGAGGCTCTACCCGGTCCTCGACGACCTGCTCTCAGACTGGGCTGCCGACTTCCGTCCGCCGTTCGAGGGGCTGCGGCTCCTCTCGCGCCGCTGGTCCCCGCGCGGCCACGACATCCGCGACTACCTCGCCCGCAACCAGGTGCCGTACGCCTGGCTCGATCCCGAGGCCGAGGGCGAGGGGAAGCGACTGGCCCACTCGCTCGCGCAGAGCGCCGAGCCTGATACGGCGGCCGCCGCAGCGGTCGTCGCCGGCGAGGCGGAGGGTGCTCCCGCGGACCTCGGCATTCCCTTCGTGGTCTTCCCCGACGGCACCGTCCTGCGCGACCCCACGAACCTGGAGATCGCCGAGAAGGTGGGTCTCCAGACCCGCGCGGTGCTGCCGTTCTACGACCTGGTGATCGTGGGCGGTGGGCCATCCGGCCTGGCGGCTGCCGTGTACGGCGCCAGCGAAGGGCTCAAGACGGTGCTCGTGGAGCGCGAGGCACCGGGGGGCCAGGCCGGCACCACGAGCCGGATCGAGAACTACCTGGGGTTCCCCGCCGGGCTCTCCGGCAGTGACCTGGCCCGGCGCGGCCTGGCACAGGCGCGGCGCCTGGGAGCCGAGATCCTGACCCCCCAGGAGGCGGTCGGCATCCGGCGTGACGACCCCTACCGGGTCGTCACCCTCGCCGACGGGACCGAGCTGTCGTGCCAGGCCGTGATCGTCGCCACCGGGGTCAGCTACCGGCAGCTCCGCATTCCGAACGCCGACCGGCTGGCGGGGGCGGGAATCTACTACGGGGCGGCCACCACCGAGGCGGTCCTCTACCGGGGCATGGACGTCGGCGTGGTGGGTGGCGGCAACTCGGCGGGCCAGGCCGCGGTCTACCTGTCGCGGTTCGCCCGCCACGTGCTGCTCCTCGTGCGCGGCGACACGGTGACGGCCACCATGAGCCAGTACCTGATCGACCAGATGGACGCCCTCCCCAACGTCGAGATCCGGCTGCAGACCGAGGTCGTGGAGGTCGAGGGCGACCCGGAGCTGGAACGCGTCACCCTCCAGGCGCGCGATGGCGCCCGCGAGGAGATGCCGCTGT
>CAYVLM010000239.1:0-3690 GCA_964452225.1 uncultured Steroidobacteraceae bacterium
GCAGGGCTCGACGCCACCCACGACATCTACCCGGGCGGGCACTGGGTCGATGACAAGCTGCCCGAGCTCGTGCGCTACCTGCTCGACGTTGCCGCGGCGTGACCAGACCATGCGGCACGATCAGGGACGCCATCCATCGGGCTCATGACCCGAAGGTCGTCGGTTCGAATCCGTCCCCCGCAGCCAAAGACTCCCAGACTCGAAACCCGCCTCCCGCCAGGCGGGTTTCGTCGTCTCCTGGTCGGCTACAATGCCCCGTGGCCGCGCAAGTGCCGCGCAGCCTGAGGGCCGACGCTCCGAGCGTGCGCCCAACCCCGTGACGTTCCGATCCCGTTCGCGCCCGGAGGGTCTCGCGCGACAGATGACCAGGAAGCTCCGCCCCTACGACGAGCCGCCCCCGGTTCGGCGGTCGCTCGTTCCGAGCACCCCGGACAGCGCGGCGACGGCGTCCCTGGTGGTCGCCGTCCTGTGGCTGCTGGCGGCGTCGGGCATCGGCGCCCTCGCGGCCGCCCAGCAGCTCCTGCCGGACCAGCTGACGGCGACGTTCGACGTTTCCATCGGCTCCGGCATCAGCATCGTGGTGTCGCGGGCCACCACCCTTCCGGGCTTCGTTGACGCGGTCGTCTTCGGCTGGCTCAGCAACGCCGCGTTCGCCGCGATCTTCTTCATGACGCCGCGTCTCACCGGGGTGCGGCTGCGGGGAGAGGCGCTGGCCATGCTCGGTCTCGCCGCCTGGAACGTCGCGGTGGCCGCGGGCGTGGCGCTCCTGTACGTGAAGGGGGCATCCGGTCCGGCGGTCCTGGCCGAGTTCCCGCTGCCGGTGCAGGCGCTCGCGGTGCTGGGCCTGCTGGCGATCAACGCCACGTTCTGGCTCGCCATCGCCGAGGCCCGCTCGATCCGCTTCATCAGCCTCCTGTACGCCGGCGTCGGCCTGCTGGCGCTCCTCGGCCTGACGGCGCTGGCAGCCGTCCCGAACGTCGTCAGCCTGGGCGAGTCGAACAACCTGCTGCTCTGGGCCTTCACCGCCCGGGCGACCGAGACGTACTGGGTGATCGGTGCCGCCTTCGCGGCGCTCTACTACGTCATCCCGCGGGTCACCGGCAATCCGATCTACTCGAGCGGGCTCGCATACCTCGCCTTCGCCGGGTGGCTGGCCTTCGCCGGCCTGAGCGCGGTGGGAGCTCTCATCGATCCCTCGGTGCCGTACTGGATCACCTCCTTCGGCCAGACCGGCACCCTGCTCCTCATCGCGCCCACCCTGCTCGCCGTCGCCAACCTGCTCGGCACCATGGGAGGCCGATGGTCGCTCTTCTTCGGCCCGGGACCAACGCCGCTGGCGATCACCGCGCTCGTCTTCCTGAGCGGGTCGGCCCTCCTGGAGAGCGTGGGTGCGCTGCGCGGCGTTCGCGACCTGGTCGCAGGGACCGACTGGTCGCTGGGGGTCTGGCTGCTGGTCGAGCTGGGCGGCGCCACCTTCGCCCTGTATGCCATCGCCGAGCACGCAATGCCCCGCCTCCTGCACCGCGGCTGGCGCGGTGGCTACCTGTCCGAGCTGCAGCTGTGGATGACGCTGGTCGGGGTGGGCCTGGCCGGTCTCGCCTCAATCGGCGGCGGGCTGATCGCCGGGTCGCTCACCGTGCAGCAGGCGAGCCCGGACCAGATCGACAGCACCGTCCTCCTCTTCCGGCTGGTCACCCTCGGCGGGCTCGGGCTCGTGGCGCTCGGCGCCCTGAGCATGCTCGTCAACCTCTTCCTCCTCTACACCAGCGGCCAACCCGCCGGCCGGTCGGCCTCCGAGCTCGACGCCACCGCGGCGGCAGGGCACTGAGCCGATGACGGTCCGCACGCCCATCTCCGCCCGCCCCGGCCTGCCGCGCTGGGCGCTCGGGCTGACCGTATTCGTCCTCCTGGTGGGAATCGTGTACGTGGCGTCGAACCTGACCGGGACGAACCCGCCGATCGGGGGCTTCCCGTCAGGGGCTCCGGCTGCCAGCGGCGGGAGCGGACCGGCGCTGGCCATCATCAACCAGGCCGGCTGCAAGAACTGCCACGGGCCGGAGCTGATGGGCCAGGGCATCTTCCCGGACCTGCACGGCCTGCAGAACGGTCCCACCGTGGACAACCTGCAGCAGCTGGGCACGGACCACCCGAACGACTGGATCAACATCTGGATCACCGGAACCGATCCCGCCGTCTCGGACCCGGCGATGCGCAAGGGGATGCCGGCCTTCGGGGGCCCGCCGTACAACCTCACGCCGGACCAGATCGAGACGGTGGTCCAGTACCTCCTCACCCTGAAGTGACCGATCCGGCCGGGCCGCCTCGGCCGCCCGCGCCGCCAGACGCCGGGCGAGCGGTGCCCGGACAGTCCAGCCGCGAGGTGCCGGTGCTCATCGGCGCCGCCGAGATGGCGGGGATCGACGCGGCTGCCCAGCGGCTCGGGCTCACCGAGGATGCGCTCATGGAGAGCGCCGGTGCCGCGGTGGCCGAGCTTGCGCAGGTGGAGCTGGCTCGCCTCGCGGAGACGGTACGCGGCCCCGGCGGACCCCTGGCCGAGGGACCGATCAGCGTGGTGCTGTGCGGCCCCGGGAACAACGGCGGCGACGGGTTCGTCGTCGCGCGCCGTCTGGTGGCCGCCGGCCGGCGGGTGATGACCGTGCTGGTCGGTGACGCGTCGAAGGTCGGCGGGTCGCACCCCGGCGGTGCCGCCGCCCACAACTGGGGCGTCCTGCAGGCGATGGCCTCGGCGGGCTCGCTCGAGCTCTTCGTGGCGCCGACGCCCGAGCTGCTCACCGCGCTGCGTTCGCGCATCTCCGGCGCCACCCTCGTCGTGGACGCCCTGCTCGGCAGCGGCGCGTCGGGCCCGCTGCGGGAGCCGATCGCGACCGCGGTCGACCTGGTCAACGCGGTCCGGGCCCACGCCCGCGCCGCCGGGAGGCCGTGCAGCGTGATCGCGGTGGACACCCCGACCCGCGTGGACCTGACCGGCGGCGGTCACTCGACCCCCGTGGTCCAGGCCGACCTGACGGTCACCTTCCACCGCGCCAAGGCGGGATTCGCCCTCGACCCCGAGGCCCGCGCCCTGGCGGGACGCTACTTCGTGGCGCCCATCGGGATCCCGATCGAGGCGGAGGAGGGGATCGTGCCGCCCGACGGCGCCTGGCCGCCGGGCCGCATCACCGAGGTGACCTGGGAGGAGCCGGAACCGCGCGTCTCCGACGACGAGTGAGCTGACCGTCGGGTCAGGGGGTGGCCGGGCCGCTGCTGCCCGGCTTCTCGAGCGGCTTGCCGGCGCGGCACAGCTCGCACTCTGCGCCTGGCCAGGACGCGACCTCGATCCGGCCCAGCGCCTCGATGGGCAGATCCAGCCCGGCAGGAGGCCCGCCACTCGAGCGGTCGACGATCACGGCCGCGGCGATCGGATCCACCCTCGACGCGCGAACCGCCTGCGCCGTCTCGACGAGCGAGGCCCCGGTGGTCAGGATGTCGTCTACCAGCACCACGCGCTCGTCCGTCGCCAGCGGCCAGCCGCGACGCAGCGCCCGGCCCGCCGGTCGCCCGTCCCGGCCCGTCACGGGCTCGGCGAAGATGCCGCGCACCTCGCGGCCCAGCAGGCCGGAGAGCTGGCGCGCCGTCTCGAAGGCGAGCAGGACGCCGCCCGTCGTGGGGCCCACGACCAGGGTCGATTCG
>CAYVLM010000240.1:0-3689 GCA_964452225.1 uncultured Steroidobacteraceae bacterium
TTGGCGTTCGTCGAGCACGAGAAGGAGCTCGGAGGAGAGCTGCTGGCGTCGGTGCGGTGGACGCCGGACTTCGGGCCGGTGATCAGCCTGGGGGCAGGAGGAATTCATGCCGAGCCGCTGGCCGGTGACCTGCGCCCGGGCCATGAGCTCGCGATCCTCTCGCCGTGGCTCAAACCGCCGGACGGCGTCGAGGCGGCGCTGCAGCGGAGCACCGCGGTCCGGCTCGTGTCGGCGGGTCTCCGAGGGCTGCCGCCACGAGTCGATCCCGCCCGCCTGGTCGACGTCGTGGCACGCCTGGCGTCGCTCGCCGACCTGGCCGTGCCCGAGCTGATCGTCGAATGCGAGATCAACCCGCTCGTCGTCGACGGCGACGGTCGCGCCGTGGCCCTGGACGTCCTGGTCCGCCTCGGTGAGGGACATGCGCCCCCGGTGCGCGACGCTCCGCCGCTCGACAAGCTCTCGCACCTGCTCGAGCCAGATTCGATCGCCGTGGTCGGGGTCTCGGGGCGCCAGAACATCGGGCACATCATCCTGGGCAACCTGCTTCGCGACGGGATCGACCCGGCGAGGATCACCGTCATCAAGCCCGGCGTCGACCGGATCGAGGGCTGCACGTGCGTGCCGGACCTGGCCGCGCTCCCCGGCAGGGTCGACCTGCTGGTCGTGGCGGTTGGCGCGGACCGGGCGCCGGCGATCATCGAGGAGGCGATCCGCCGCGACGCGGCCGAAGCCATGATCGTGATTCCCGGCGGCCTGGGCGAGACGTCCGGCAGCGAGCCGCTCGCAGACGAGATCCGCACCGCCCTGCGCGCCGCCCGGGCGACGCCGGGCCGCGGACCCCTGATCAACGGCGGGAACTGCCTGGGGATCCGCTCTCGGCCCGGCGGCTACGACACGCTGTTCATTCCGGCCACCAAGCTCGCGCCGCCGTCAGGACGGCCGGCGCCGCTGGCGCTCATCGCGCAGAGCGGCGGCTTCGTCCTGGCTCGCCTCAGCCGGGTGGAGGAGATGAACCCCAAGTACGCCGTCTCGGTCGGCAACCAGCTCGACCTGACGGCGAGCGACTACCTGGCGTACCTCAAGGACGACCCGGAGATCGACGTCTTCGCCGTGTACGTGGAGGGCTTTGCGCCGCTCGACGGGATCCGCTTCATGCAGCTGTCCCGGGAGATTGCCGACAGCGGGCGGGTCGTGATCCTGTACCAGGCCGGCCGCACACGCGCCGGGGCACGAGCCGCCGCCAGCCACACGGCCTCCATCGCCAGCGACGCGGTGGTGACCCGGGAGCTGGCACGGCAGGCGGGAGCCGTCATGGCGGACTCGCTGCAGGCGTTCGATGAGCTGACCCGGACCTTCGCCCTCCTGGCCGATCGACCTCCGGCGGGCAGCCGGGTCGCCGCAATCACCAACGCGGGCTACGAGTCGGTCACCGTGGCCGACGCCCTGGACGGCCTCCGGATGGCGACCTTCGACGACGAGACCGCCCGCGGCCTCCGCGAGCTGCTCGGCGGGGCCGGCATCGGCGGTGTGGCCGATGTGCACGACCCGCTCGACCTGACCCCCATGGCCGACGACGCGGTGTTCGCGGAGGCGGTGCGCCTGGTCCTGGCTTCGGATGCCGTGGACGTGGGGGTGGTCGGGATCGTGCCGTTCACCGTGGCGCTCGCCACCCTGCCCGCGGGATCCGGGCACGACGAGAATCTCGACGCCCCGAGCTCGATCGCCGGCAGGCTCGCGGACCTCTGGCAGCAGACCTCCAAGCCCTGGGTCGTGGTCGTCGATGCCGGCCCTCGCTATGACCCGTTCGCGTGCCGGCTGGCGGCGGCCGGGATCCCGGTCTTCCGCACCGTGGACGCCGCCATGGCGGCGGTGGCGGCCGTCTGCGGCGCTGCGGCGCGGAGGTGGCGGGACTAGTCGGCCGCCGCGCGAACCGCCTGGAGGGTGCGCTCGGCCTGGGCGAGGTGGAACCGGTCGTGGCCGGCAATGAGGCGGAAGGTGAGCTCGTAGCTCTCAGGGCCCCGCTCCGCGTGAATCCCGAGCCTCGCGCGCTCGTCGGGCGGCGTCCGCTCCCAGAGCTCCAGGTTGGCCGCGCGCAGCGCCTCGAAGAGCGCGAGGAGGTTGTCGATGCGCGCCTCGTGGTGCCGCAGCCGGTCGGCCCAGAGGTCCTGGTCGTAGCCGGGGATGGCGGGCCGGTCATGGGCGAGGATCCAGCGGTAGCGGCCCGCCGACACCAGCTCCGAATCGGTCAGGTGGCCCACCAGCTCGAGGACCGACCACTCGCCCTCCGCCGGCCGCACGTTCAGGTCATCACCGGCGCGGCCAGCGAGCGTCCGCAGGGCTGCGGGGGTCGCGGCCTGGACCGTGGCGGGATCGTCGTTGCCGAGCAGATCAAGGAGCTGGCGCTGATAGGCGGATGGCTCGCCGACGGGATCGGGACTCTGCGGCACGCGCGCGTGCCCCCGGCTGCGGGTTCTGCCCGAGACTCTAGCAGGTCGCGAATCGCTCTCTTCCACCGTCGGCGGGGCCGATGACGGGCTTCTGTCCACCCGGCGCACCAGTGTGGAAACAAATGTGGATAAGTTGGTGGACATACCCCCTTCACGATGTCGCAATCGGCTCCTACCATTCGCCGCCGACACTTATCCTTCGGCACTCATCAGTTATCATCCCGGAGGCGTGGACGAATGCCCGAACAACCCGCTGCTGCCCAGCACGACCCTTCCCAGGCAGTTGGTGCCGGCGACGCCCCGCCGCCGGAGATCGAGGAGTTCATCCGGTTCTGCCACCATCGCCGCCCCACGGCGTGGCCTGAGCTGTATGACGAAATGTGCGCCGTGGCAGCGCATCGCGAGTTCAACGGGTGGGGACATCAGCAGCTCGCGGATCGCGGCGTGACGCTGACCCTCACCAGCATGCCGCAGCTCGCGGCGTGGGTACGGTCCACCCTGGGGGGCCCGGCCGAGTCGGTCGAGCTGTCCGGCGGGGTCACGCCGGGCGCCTGAGTTCGGCGGCCCCGGAGCCACCGAGGCGCGTCCCTGCGGCTGGCGCCGCACGGGACGTTCCGAGACCACCATCGGGCCTCGAACGGTTATCCACACCCTCGCGCGCGACGACCCCGACTATCCACAGTCAGGGTCGTTTCGTCTTTGCCGGGCTTTGCCGGGCGTCAATCGGCCGCCGGCCCCGCTCGCCTGCCTAGTATGTATGACGGCGGGCCATCTCCCGCTCGATCATGCGTTCCATCACCATGTACTTCTCGATTCGCCGGCGCAGCTCGTTGGCCTCCGGCGTATAGAGATGGACGAAGTTCTGGAGCTCGAGCGAGAGCTTGCGGCTGAACATGCGCGCATGGTCCAGGTTGCGGCGCAGGAGGACCTGGTCCATCCGCCGCAGGTGCTCCTCGTTGAGGAGGTCCTCGTCGCGGAGCAGCTGGCGGTCCAGGTCGATCTGCGTCGGCTGGAGGCCGGCCTTGCTGAAGAGGGTGTCATCTGGCATCGAGGATCACCAGTCTAGCGTGACCGCCTGGCCGATGACGTCCGGTCCCTGTCGCCCCGCCCCGCCGCGTGCTCTGTCCCCGGGTCGCGTGCTATGGTCGGTCGGCTCTTGAATGGAGCGTCCACGAACGGCGGTCCCCGTAGCTCAGTGGACCAGAGCGGCTGCCTTCTAAGCAGCGGGTCGCAGGTTCGAAT
>CAYVLM010000241.1:0-3660 GCA_964452225.1 uncultured Steroidobacteraceae bacterium
GACTACCACGAGATCGAGCGGCTGGTGACGGAGCATCTGCGCTCGATCGCGCCGCCCGGGGTGAGGGTCGAGGTGCGGGTGATCCACGGCGGAGCACCGGCCCTGACGCCGCTCGACCATCCTGCCGTGGCGGTCGCCGCCCGGGCGCTGGAGGAGACCTTCGGCCGCAAGCCGGTCTTTCTGCGCAGTGGCGGCTCGATCCCGGTGGTGGCAGCACTGGAGTCGCACCTGGGGCTCAAGTCGGTGCTGATCGGCTTCTCCTCGCCCAACGACAACGCCCATGCCCCGAACGAGTGGATGCCGGAGTCCAACATCCACAACGGGACGGAGGCGATCGTGCGCCTGTGGAGCGCCCTGGGAGAGCTGACGCCCGAGCAGCTGCAGCCCGCGAGCACGGGCTGACGAGCACCTTGGCAGAGCCAGACGATCCCTGGCTGCCGATCGGGGCGGCGAGCCGCCTGGTGGGGGTAGGGCCCGACACGCTCCGGCGCTGGGCCGATGCCGGCAAGGTCCAGAGCTACCAGACGGCGGGAGGCCATCGGCGCTTCCTGCGATCGAGCCTCGAAACGCTGACCAACTCGCCCCGACGGCATCGGTACGAGACCGGGAGGCTCACCGACTCGGCGGCCACCATCGTGGGCGACGTCCAGCGGCGCATGCAGCGGACCGGCTACGCGGGGTTGCCGTGGCAGTCGCGGCTCAGCGTCGAGCAGCGGGCCGACTTCCGGCGCTGGGGCCAGCGGACCTTCAACCTGGTCATCGAGTACGTCGCCGCCAGCCAGCGGCGCGAGCGCGACCTGCTGCTCGGCGAGGCGGAGCGGATGGGCTCCCTCTACGGCCACGAGGCGTCGGCAGCGGGGCTGACCCTGGCCGAAGCCGTGGAGGCCTTCCTCTTCTACCGCTCCCCGGTCCTCGAGGCGATCCTGGCCCACATGCAGCGCCGTGCCGCCGAGGTGGGGCAGGTGACCACCGCGGTGCGGGAGGCGAACGAGGCGATCGACGGGGTGCTGGTGGCGCTGGTCGCCTCCTACCGCGGTGGCCGGGAGCCGGCGTCGCCCAGCTGATCGGCCATCACGGCACCATCCCTGCTGGTGGGCCTGCGGCGGAGGAGCTGAGTTGCCATCGCGGCACCAGCCCTGCTGGTAGCTTCGAGGCAGAGCCCGGTGTGTGCCATCGCGGCACCATCCCTGCTGGTAGGCCAGCGGCGGACGCTCCGCACCGCCATCACGGCACCATCCCTGCTGGTAACTCCGAGGCAGGACCGCGGGGCGCCTCCCCACGCGGCCTATCCGACGCTGATCAGCTCGCGCGACGAGCGGTTCAGCACGTCCGCACCGTCTGCCCCGCACACGACGATGTCCTCGATCCGCGCGCCCCATCGTCCGGCCAGGTAGATCCCCGGCTCGATGCTGAAGGCCTCGCCGGCCCGGAGCGGCTCCGCGTTGCCCTCGACGATGTACGGCTCCTCGTGCGTCTCCAGGCCGATGCCGTGGCCGGTGCGGTGGATGAAGGCGTCCCCGAACCCCGCCTCGGTGATGATCCGCCGCGCGGCACGGTCCACCTCCTGGGCGGGAACGCCGGGTGCGACGGCGGCGACCGCGGCAAGCTGCGCCCGGGCCAGGACCTCGTAGAGCCGCCGGAACTCCGGGGCGGGCTCGCCAACGAAGACGGTCCGGGTCGTGTCCGACCCGTAGCCTGCCCGCATCCCGCCGATGTCGAGCACCACCGCGTCGCCCTCGGCGATGACGCGGTCCCCCGGTTCGTGGTGCGGCGAGGCGCTGTTGGGGCCCGAGCCGACGATGGCGAAGTCCGCGGTCTCGTGCCCGGCGTCGATCAGCAGAGCCCGGATCCGCCCGCTCACCTCGCGCTCTGCCCGGCCGGCGAGCGGCCCGGTGCGGATGGCATCCATCGCCTCGTCGGCCGCGCGGGCGGCCTGGCGCAGCCGTTCGACCTCCTCGGCGGACTTGACGCGGCGCAGTGCGCTCATCGCCGGGCTGGCAACGACGAGCTCGACCGAGCCGAGCACCGCGCGAAGGCGAAGCACGGAGCTGGCCCACATCTGGTCGGAGACCGCAACCCGGCCGGCCGCGCCGCCCAGCAGGCCGGCGACGAGCCGGAACGGATCGTCGGTCTCGTCCCAGGGCACGATCGCCAGATCCTCCGCCAGGGCGCCGAGCTCGTGGCGGGCCAACGGCTCCTCGAGGCGCGGCAGAACCAGGGCGGGATCGCCATCGGTCCGCAGCACCAGGCAGGTGAGCCGCTCGCGCCCGGGCGCGGCATACCCGAGCAGGTACCGGCAGTCCGCCGTCGGCGTGACCAGGAGCGCGTCGATCCCCCGCGCGGCGGCTTCGCGCGCGGCCCGGCGCAGACGATCGGCGTGCACCGAGGCCGGGAATCGAGCCGGGACGTCGACGGCGGTCATCGCAGCACAGCCTATCGCCCCGAGACCGCCAGCGGGACCTCGAACGCCTGGCCGCCGTGGATCCGCCAGGCCCGCAGCGCCCGCTCAGGGGGAGCATCCGGATCGGCCAGCGTAGCCAGGAGGTACACGGCATCGGGATACATGGCCGTCCGCCGGTCCGTCGCGGACGGGATCGCCGGTGACCGCGTGTGCGAGTGGAAGATGGCCACCAGGTCCTCGCCCGCGTCCTCGATCGCGAACGTGATGCGCACCAGGTCCTCGGGATGGACGCTGTAGCGCAGGGGTGAGGCCTCCGCGTTGCGCGCCGGGTGGAACGCGGTGGCCGCGCCATCCGCCGCCGAGCCCGAGAGCAGGCCGCACGACTCGTTGGGAAGCTCGGATCGCGCGTGGGCCATGACCTTCTCCGCCAGTGCTCGCTCGAGCGTCAGCCCTCTCACGCCCGGCACGGGCCGCTCACCACAGGACCGATCCCTCCAGGTCGTCCTCCAGCTCGTCGAGATCGCGGGTCCACAGGGCCGCCGAGAGGTACTTCCAGCCGGCGTCCGCCAGCAGCACGACCACCGAGCCCCGCTCCATCTCGTGCGCCACCCGGATGGCGACGGCAACGGCGGCCCCGCACGACAGCCCGGCGAAGATCCCCTCCTCGCGGGTGAGCCGGCGCAGCCCGATGACCGCATCGCGGTTGGAGACCAGGTACCGGTCGTCGAGGACCGATGGGTCGAGCACCGGCGGCACGAACCCCTCGTCGAGGGAGCGCAGGCCGGAGACCAGCTCACCCGGCAGCGGCTCGGCGGCGATGATCCGGACCCCGGGCCGCATCCGCTTCAGATAGCGCCCCACGCCGGTCAGGGTGCCCCCGGTACCGAGCCCCGCGACGAACAGGTCGACGTCAGGGACCTGGGCCAGGATCTCGGGCCCCGTCGTCTCCTCGTGCGCCCGCGGGTTCGCCTCGTTGCCGTACTGGTAGGGCATGTAGAGATCAGGGTCCGCCGCGGCGAGCTCCCGGGCGAGGCGGATCGCACCGTTGCTCCCTTCGGCGCCGGGCGAGTAGACGATCTCTGCGCCGTACAGGCGCAGGAGCTGGGTCCGCTCTGGCGTCGTGCTCTCCGGCATCACGATCCGGACCGGGTGCCCCATGCGGGCACCGATCATGGCCAGGCTGATGCCGGTGTTGCCGCTGGAGGGCTCGAGGATCGTCTGGCCCGGCCGCAGGGCACCGGATCGGACGGCGTCCTCCA
>CAYVLM010000242.1:0-3644 GCA_964452225.1 uncultured Steroidobacteraceae bacterium
GTCTTAAGCTGGGTCTTCACCGTGTTCTCGCTGACGCCCAGGGCCAGTGCCGTGTCGCGCACCGGCAGGCCCGCCATGTGGTGGAGGACGATGGCAGCGCGCGTCCGGGTCGGTAACTCGGCCAGCGCCGCGCGCAGGTCCGCCTCCTCCACCCGGTCGCCCGGATCGGCCCGCAGATCAGGAACATCGTGCCGGTCGCGGTCGAGGCGCACGAGGCGGCGGAGGCGTCGAGTCAGGCGCAGCGCTTCGCGAGTCTCGATTCGGAGCAGCCAGCTGCGAAGGGCGTTGGGGTTGCGAAGGGTGTCGATTCGACGAAGCGCGATCTCCAGAGTGGTCTGCACCAGGTCCTGCGCCTCCGGCTCGCTGTGCGCAAGCATGCGGGCCACGGCGAGGAGCACCGGAGCGTGCTCCTCGATCGCGTCGATCGCCAGTCGCTCCGCTGCGGAGCGATCGGCGGTCACCTCCACCGTGCCTGCCGTGTCATCGAGACGGCCCTCCCCGCACACCGTACAGAGACGCCGCCGCGGCGGAACGGGTGATTCGGCCCCAAGCTTCGTTCTCTCGGGGCGTGGCAGGGACGAAGATCGTTCAATGGCATCCGCCGCCGTGCGTGGCGCTCCAGCTGGCAAACGCTGACCGAGGGTCGGCATCCGGACCGGCATTGGCCTCCGTCGCGACTGCCTGGCCTGGGCAAAGGGCGGGTTTCGGCGGGTCTTGGCGGTAGAACGGGCGTTCGCTTCGTGCGTGAGCCTGGGGTGGCCTATGGGGGTCGAACCCATAACCTTCGGATCCACAGTCCGATGCTCTGCCGGTTGAGCTAAGGCCACCACGGAGCCGCGCGTGGACGCAGCGCGGAGCGCGGCGGATTCTCCCATGCCCCTCCCGGGGGGGTCAAACCCTCCGATGCGCCAGATGATCGCTTGCCCGGCATACGGCGCACTCATCGGCGTCATAGCACCTTGTGGACGCCGATGGCGAGCGTGAATCCGGACGACTCCAAGCGCGCGGGGTGCCCCTGAGGCGCCTACGGTCGCCGAACCGAGCATCTGGCGCAATCGGGGTCGCCTGGCCAGAGGTGTCCGCCATCGGTCCCGAAGACACCATCGGCGCCGGGCCGTATGCTTGATCCATGGCGCTCTACACCCTGCTCGAACGCTCCGAGCTGACCGAGCCCATCCTGATCGCAGCCTTCGACGGCTGGGTCGATGCGGGCACCGCCGCCACGCTTGCCGCGGAGCAGCTCGCCGAGGACGCCAGCGTCATCGCTACGTTCGACGCGGACAGCATCTACGACTACCGCTCCCGGCGTCCCACGCTGGACATCGTGGACGGCGTGCTCCAGGAGCTGGACTGGCCGGAGCTGTCGCTGCGTGCCGCCCGCGTGGGAGAGCGCGACGTGCTCGTCCTCTCCGGGCCGGAGCCCGACTACCGCTGGCACGAGCTCGCCGACGAGATCATCGGCCTTGCCCAGGAGCTGGGGGTCACCACCTGGATCAGTCTCGGTGCCATCCCCGCCGCCGTGGCCCACACCCGGCCGGTCCCGGTCCTGGGGACCGCCTCCCACGGCGGGCTGCTGCCGGTGGGCGTCAACCAGGGGCCGGAGGGACGGCTGCGGGTCCCGGGCGCGCTCGTATCGGTTCTGGAGCTCGGCGCGGCGCAGGTCAAGATTCCCTCGCTGGGATTCTTCGCCCAGGTTCCGCACTACGTCTCAGGCGCCTACCCGGGCGCCGCCGTGGAGCTGCTGGCGCACGTGGGGCGCTTCCTGGAGCACGAGCTGCCGCTCGGCGAGCTGCCCATGAAGGCGCTCGAGACGCGCAATCTCCTTGACGCCGCCACGCAGGCAGACGAGCGGACCAAGGCCCACGTGGAGCGCCTGGAGTCGATGGCAGACGAGTCCCGCCTGCCGACCGGCGACGACCTGATCGCCGACATCGAGCGCTACCTGCGCGAGCGCGGCGGCAACCGCAGCGACGGCGGGAGCAACCTGCCGAACTAGAGTCCGCGTCCCCTAGCGGCGATCCTGACCCGCGCGCAGGACCATCAGCACCGCCGCGCTCCCCAGCACCGCCAGCAGCAGCGCGCCAAGGAGCCCGCTGGCGGGGGGCTGATCGAGGACGTCGGTCCATGCCCAGCCACCGATGATCCCGCCCAGGATGCCGATCAGCGTGGTCCCCAGGCAGCCGTACCGCTCACGCCCCGGCACGAACCAGCCCGCCATGGCTCCAGCCAGCAGCCCCACGATGATCCAGCCGATGGGTCCCAGGTCCGGCATCGGTCCACTCCTCCTCTTCGAGCCGATGGTGGCCGCCTCGCGCCGCGCGGGCGCGACCGGCATCCTACCCCGCGCTCAGCCTCCGCCGCCGACGGGGTGGGTGAAGTCGACGATCAGCGCTCCGGTCTGGATCGTCACCGGGAACCGCTGCAGGGGCGGATCGGCATCGGCGAAGGGATCGCCGGCGAGGGTCCACGCATGGCCGGCGCAGTCGGTGACCCGGTCAGCGCCCAGCGTCACCCCGCAGTCGCTCACCGGCGACCAGGCGTTCACCACCGCGTACTGGCCGGTGACCGTCCGGCTGATGACGACGGTGATGGCGGCATGCGCGCCGCTCGGGCGCTCGCCGAGCAGGCCGTGCGGCTCGTTGAGGAGCAGGTCGCGCATGATCGGCGCGTCCGTCACATCGCTGACCGCGGCCACCGCGTACACCGTGTCGTCGCGGGGCGGGGCAAAGAAGAGGATGAACTGCTGCACCAGCAGGAGCAGCCCCACGAGCAGGGCAACCGCAACGAGCGCTGCGACGGCGTTGCGCAGCACGGCGCTCCTCACGCCACCGCCTCGTCGTCGGTCATTCCGGCCATCGGCTCCCCGTCGTCGAACGGCTCATCCTCCAGGCTCTCGTCCAGCATCTCCAGGGCCCTCGAGAGCGCATCGCCAGGGGCACGAAGCTCCACCACCACCGCGCCGGCCGCGTTGTAGAAGATGGTCCCGCCGCGACGAACCGCCCGGTCCTCGAGCCTCCTCGTGACGAGGGTCGTGTGGCCGTGCAGCCAGAGCGGCGGGCGCAGCCGGCCCGCGAGCCAGCGAAGCGGCACGGAGCCGCGGTGCATGCGATCGGGGCCGTCGTTGATGCCGCGCGGCGCAACATGGCTGACGCACAGCACCGGCGCTCGGCGCGGTCGCCAGCGCTGGCGCCTCCAGGCGGCCAGCGCCGCCCGCCAGGTCGTGAGGTCGCCGACCTGGTATCCGCCGCCGCCGCGGAAGGGGATCCCGTTGAAGCCGAGCACGGTCAGGCCGTCGTTCCGGTACGCCCGACCATCCACCAGGGGCTCGGGCAGGTGCAGCCGGGTCGCCTCCCCGGTCGCCCAGTCGCCGCCCACGTCGTGGTTGCCGCGCACGTAGGCGAGCGGGGCGTTGAAGGCGTCCGTCACGAACTGGAGATAGTCGACCGGCAGGTCGCCGCAGCCGATGACAAGGTCGATCTGACCGACCCGCTGACGGGTGGCGGGCGAGTCGAGCGACAGATCCGGCTCGTCGGCCACGGCCAGGATGCGGTACGGGCGGCCCTCACGGGCGTCGAAGAGCCTCGCGTCAGGCCACGAGACGGCGATCCGCGAGGTCACGGCTCCCCCTCCTCCTCATCATCCTC
>CAYVLM010000243.1:0-3636 GCA_964452225.1 uncultured Steroidobacteraceae bacterium
GTTCGGGGACGCCGACTGGTACGCGGCCGGCTTGCCGGCGCTCACCGGCCATCACGCGCTCTACCCCGCGGACTACCTGGTACCGCATGTCGCGGTGCGGCCACCGCAGTTCAACCAGCCTCCGGCAGCGGTCCTCGTGGCTCCGCTCGCGGCGCTCGGGAGACTCCCGTGGGGCATCCTCATGGCGGCCGCCTTCCTGGGCGGGTTGTGCCTGATCTGGCCGAGGTTGCGCGAGCCGTGGGGCTGGGTGCTGGCCGGGGCGTTGATCGCCTGGATTCCGGTCACGGATGCGGTGGTCTGGGCAAACCTCAACAGCCTTGTCTTCCTGCTGCTGGTGATCGCGGTGCGCTGGCCCAGGCATGCGGGCTGGGCGATCGGGGCGGCGACGGCCCTGCGGCTGGCGCCGATCACCCTGATCGGGTGGCTCATCGGCCGGCGGGACTGGCGCAACGTCGGCATCGCCGTCGCAGTGGCCGGGTTGCTGACCCTCCAGGCAATGCTGCTGACGTCGCCGTCAGCGCTGTGGGACTTCGTGATCGTGCGCGCCACGGAAGCCCCGTCGCACGATTTCGGGGCCTTCAGCCTCGCCCTGATCGGGATGCCGCCGATCGTGGGTTACGCGGCGGCGGGCGCCCTGACCCTGGTCGCGGCCTGGCGCGGCAGCCTGACGGTGGCGGTCGCGGCGCTGCTCATCGGTGTTCCGGACATGCACGCCCACTACTGGATCCTGCTGCTGGTGCCGCTGCTGCGGATGGGCGATCCGGCCTACGCGCTGGAGCGTCCCGTCCTCCGCCGCCTGCGACCGGCCTGGCTGGGCGCGACCTGAGCCCGGAGACCGTTCCTGGCTAGGTAGCCGGCGGGCCGTTCGTCCCGCGATGTCAGGCCGTCCGGCAGGCGGATATCTCAGCGGGGAGTGAGACACTTCGCGCTGAGATGGTGAATGAGCTGCCGGTCATCCCGACACCGCGGCCCGGCCTGGTCGCCCCCAGGGTGACCGACGAGGTGCACGCGGCGTCCCTGCTGGCGGACCGCACCCGGGCGGGGATCCTCGCACTGCTCAAGAGTGGTCCGCACTGCGTCTGCGAGATGGCGGCCGCCACCGGCGAGCGCGAGAACAACGTCAGCAACCACCTCGCCAGGCTCCGGGCAGCAGGTCTGGTTCGCGCCAGCCGGCATGGAGCCGACGCCCGCTGGGTGTACTACGAGCGTGACGAGGAGGCGTGCGCCGCGTCCCTGGCGCGCCTCCGCAGGCTCCTCGAGCCGTGACCGCGCAGGCGCACGCGCCCCGCGCGCAGCTGACGTGGCGCAGGCTGGGTCGTGGCCGTGGCGGGCTGGCTGATCGCCTGGTTCGGGAACCTGCCGGCAGCCAACTGGTTCGCCTTCGATCTGCTCGGGCTCGAGCCGGGAACGCACCTGGGCGAGGCGGTCGCCTTCTTCGCCTACGACGTGCCCAAGGTGCTGCTCCTCCTGCTGGGCATCGTCACTGTCGTGACTTTCGTCCGCAGCTTCTTCCCGCCGGAGCGGGTGCGGGCCGCCCTTGCTGGGCGCGGCGTCCTGACCGGGACGCTGGCCGCGGCCGGCTTCGGGGTGATCACCCCGTTCTGCAGCTGCTCGGCGGTGCCGCTCTTCATCGGCTTCATGGAGGCCGGCATCCCGCAGGGCGTGACGTTTGCCTTCCTCATCAGCTCGCCCATGGTGAACGAGGTGGCGCTCGTGCTCCTGTGGGGCCTCTTCGGGCCAGGCATCGCGCTGCTGTACATGGTGGCCGGGCTGACGGTGGCGATCGTCGGTGGCCTGGCGCTGGGTCGCCTGCCGGTCGATCGCTGGATCGAGCCGTGGGTGCTCGAGGTCCGTGCCGCCGGGGGAGTGACGTCGCCCGGGATCGTGCTCACCGTCGAGCAGCGGCTCCGCGACGCGTGGGCCTATACGCGGACCCTGGTCTGGAAGATCGCTCCCTACGTCCTGGGCGGGATCGCCATCGGCGCCTTCATTCACGGCTACGTGCCGACAGACCTCGTCGTCGCCGTCGGCGGGCGCGACAACCCGCTGGCTGTGCCGCTGGTCATTGCCCTGGCCATCCCGCTCTACTCCAACGCCGCGGGCACGATCCCCATCGTCGAGGCGCTCCTCGAGAAGGGGCTGCCGCTCGGCACCACGCTCGCCTTCATGATGGCCGTCGTCGCCATCAGCCTGCCCGAGTTCGTCATCCTGCGGCGGGTCATCCGCCCGCAGCTCATTGGCATCTTCGCAAGCGTCGTCGTCGTGGGCATTCTCGGCGTCGGCCTTGTCTTCAACGCCATCGGACTGTAAGGAGAACCCTGACGTGACAAAGATCGAGGTCCTCGGACCCGGCTGCCCGAACTGCCAGAGACTGGAGGCCAACGCCCGCGAGGCGGTCGCCATGGCCGGAGTCGACGCCGAGATCGTGAAGGTGACCGACTACCGGCAGATCCACGCCTACGGGGTGATGACCACTCCGGGGCTGGTGATCGACGGCCGGGTCATGAGCGCCGGTCGGATCCCCGTCCCCGGTGACATCGCCGAGTGGCTCACGCCCGACTGAGCGAGCCGGCGGCGATCTGCCGGACGCTCGCCGCGCTGATCACGGTCTGCGCGTGGCGGAGGACGCCAGTCCCGCGATCGCCCCGACCGCGAAGCCGAGCGCCACGCCAAGGATGACCTGCTCGAGCATCAGCCCGAAGAGGATGCCCAGGGCTGCCCCCACGCCTGCCCAGCGCAGCCACGCAGCGCTCATGGCAGTGCCCAGCAGGCCGGATCGGAGTCAGGGCTGGCGAAGCTGACCGTGCGTCCGTCCTTGATGATCAGCACGTCGCCCCGCTGCACGGTCCCGCTGTAGCAGCCGGCCCCCAGCGCCGCGCCGTTGATGGCGAGGCTGCCCTGGGAGACGCGCAGCACGATCCTGGCGTCACGCGTGAAGGTCCAGGTGGCGCTCAGCGTGGAGGCGGTCAAGGTGTACTGGTCTCCAATGCTGTTCTCGACCCGGCCCGTTGTCGCCTCGCCGCTGCGGTCAAAGGGTGCCGGCGTGTATCCGGCGACGAGAAACAGCGCAACGATGACCACCACCGCGACGGCACCTGCTGCGGCGACAAGAACCTTCATGGCGACCCTCCCAACGCGCTCGCGCGCCCCGGGCGCGGCGCGTCGCGAGTCTCCATCGCCCATGCGGGATGGCCAACCGCCGGGAAGGCCCAACGCGAAGATCATCCGGCACGGAGTCGATGGGCCGGGCGGCACTTTCCCGATGGCGTCAGCCGATCGAGCTGCTGCGGCGTGGCGACGTGGCTAGGGCAGTTGGGCGAGGACGCCGTTCGCCGTTGTCTCGTCCGACGTGTCGACTTCGAAGGCCACGTCCGCGCTGGCGTACCAGTAGCTGGTGATCGTCTCCTCCGGGAAGACTCCCTTGATCACCTGCTTGCCGCCCAGGGTGACGGTGCTGGTGCTCAGTCCCGGGTAATCCACCTGCCAGGCCGCGATGATGGCCTGCACCATGTCCGCCGGAGACACGCCATTGGCCTGGAACGCCACCACGGCGAGGTCAATGGTCCCGAGCGGGTCGTAGGCCTGGGCAACCAGGAGGTCGTCCGGTGTCTTCTCGCGAGCGGCCAGGAAGCTCAC
>CAYVLM010000244.1:0-3630 GCA_964452225.1 uncultured Steroidobacteraceae bacterium
CTGCACGCTGACCAGCTCGTCCAGGCCCGCCTCGTGCACGCGCTGCCTGGCCAGCCGGTGCTGGGCCTCCGAGATGGTGACGGTCGTGACACGGCAGCCGAGCTCTCCCGCCGCATAGAGGGAGAAGCCGCCCCACCCCGTGCCGATCTCCAGCACGTGCATTCCCGGCGCGAGGTCGGCGCGCTCGGCGATGATCCGGTACTTGTTGCGCTGCGCATCGGCCAGGGGCTGGTCGTCGCTGGCGAAGACCGCGCTCGAGTAGGTCAGCGTCTCGTCCAGGAAGAGCCGGTAGAAGTCGTTGCCGAGGTCGTAGTGGGCGCGGATGTTGGAGCGACTCTGGCCGAGGGTGTTGCGCCGCGCGCGGTGGGCGAGGATCTTGGGCACCCGCAGCGGAAGCTGGATCCAGCCGCTGGCGAGGTCGAGCGCCTCGCGGTTCAGGGCGGCCAGCTTCAGCAGCGCCGGCAGGTCCGGGCTGCTCCAGCGGCCGTCCATGTAGCTCTCGCCCGCTCCGATCTCGCCGCCCAGCAGCATCTGCCACGCGGCGAGCGGGTCGTGGAGATGGAGCTCGCCGGTGGGCCCCGGACCCTCCGTGCCGAAGGAGCGGCGGCTGCCATCGGGGAGCACCACCGTGAGGCGTCCAATGCGGATGCGCCGCGCGATCTCGAGCGCCAGGCGTCGCGCGCCCTGGGCGATCAGGCCGCTTCCCGCAACGCGGGAGGCCAGCAGTCCCCGGCTCATGAGCGTCCCTCCTGCGGCGATGCTACCCCGCGGGGTGCGCCAGGTCGATCCGCGCGGGCGTGCGGGTGCACGCGAACACCCCGGCGCCAGAGGCGCAGGGCATGCCAGTGGATCAGGCCGATGGTGCGGTGGCCGATGAGCGGATAGCGCAGGAGCATCCAGAGCAGGCGCCGCGTCGTCAGCGGGCGACGCCGCAGGACCAGGCTGGTGGCGATGACGAGCTCACCGCCCTGGCGGAGGCTGATGCCGATGCCCAGCTGGTTCGTCGACTCGCGGACCGTGACCTGGTAGCGGCCGTCGATGGTGATGAAGGGCGAGACGTAGAAGTCCTTGTCCATGGAGGCGGCGAAGCCGGGACGGTCGGCCTCCGGGGTGAGCGTGTAGAGGTGCCGCTCGCCGTAGGTGTTGTGGACCTCCACGATCACCACCCGCAGCTCGCCGCGCTCATCCCGGCACAGGTAGAAGCTGGCGGGGTTGAAGGAGTAGCCCAGGACCCGCAGGTTGGCGACCAGGGTGATCCGCCAGGCGCCGGCCTCGAACCCGGCGGAGCGCAGGTGCGCGCGAAGCGCCGACGGGAGGTCCGCGGCAGGCTCGGGAAGGTGATCGGCATCGTGGAAAGACACGAGCCCGCGGCGGTTGCGACGGACCAGCGGGATGCGACGAACCACCTCGTCGATCTCGTCGAGGTCCAGCGCGAACGAGTAGACGCCGTGCTCCAGGGCATAGCTCGTGGTCTGGCTGCGCCGATGCCGGACCATCCCCTCGAGGAGGTGGCTCCTCATGCGGCCCGCTCCGCGCTTCGCGGGTCGCGGCCCAGGTCTTCCGTCTCGAGCCCGATGAGCGCCTCGGCGGCCTCGTACCCGGACCGGCAGCCATCCTCGTGGAACCCGTATCCGAGGTGCGCGCCGGCGTACCAGATCCGGCGGTGACCCTGCAGGGCGCCGACGCGACCCTGTGCGCGGAGGGTGGCGTGGGTGTACATCGGGTGCCGCATGTCGCTCTCCGTGATCACCGTGCCCGGTTCGAGCGTATCGCTCGGGTTGATCGAGACGAGGTACTCCGCGTCGGCGTCGAGGGCCTGGAGCCGGTTCATGTGGTAGGTCATGGTCAGCTCCCCGGCCGGCGCCGCGCAGTCCGGGCTGTCGACGTTCCACGACGCCCAGGCACGCCGCTGCGAGGGAAGGACCCGCGCGTCGGTGTGGAGGACGACCCGGTTGGTCGTGTAGTCGAACCCGCGCAGCGCGTCGCGCTCACGCAGGTCGGCATCGGAGAGGATGCCGAGGGCGTCGTCGGCGTGGGTGGAGAGGACCACCGCGTCAAAGCGCTCCGCGCGGCCGTCGGCGGTGCGGATCGTGGCGCCGTCATCGTCGCGGCTGAGCGAGACGACCGGCGATCCGGCCCGCACCGAGCCGGCGGGGAGCGCGTCGAGGATGCGACGGACGTAGGTCATCGACCCGCCGCGAATCGTGCGCCACTGCAGCGTTCGCCCGAAGCCGATCAGGCCATGGTTGTCGAGGAAGCCGACCAGGTAGTCGATCGGGAACTCGCCGATCCGCTCGGCGGCGGTCGACCAGACCGCCGAGCCGACCGGCACCAGGAAGTGCTCGCGCAGCTCCCGGCCATAGCCGCGCTGCAGGAGCCATGCGTCCAGGGACTCCCCGCTCGGTACCGCGAGCGTGCGACGCGCGTCCCGGTAGAACCGTCCGATGTCGGCGAGCATGCGCCAGTGTCCGGCATCCACAAGCGCGGACCGATGCGCGAAGAAGCCGTCGGCGCCCCGCGTGCTGTAGGCGACGCGGCAGGCCCGGCAGGTCACCCCGAGCGACATGTCGCTCGGCTGGGTCTCCACCCCAAGCTCCGCCAGGAGGCCGATGAACCGGGGGTAGGTCGTCTCGTTGTAGACGATGAACCCGGTGTCGATCGCCATCGGGCCAGACGGCGTCTCGACCTCGACCGTCTTTACGTGCCCTCCCGGCACCGCCTCGGCCTCGTAGAGCGTGACGGCGTGGTGCTTCCGCAGCGCATAGGCGGCAGTCAGGCCGCTGACGCCCGACCCGACGACGGCGACGCGCATCAGCCGGCCTCCACGCCGGACCGCTGGCGGGCGAGCTCGTCCAGGGTCCGCTGCATTCCCTCGCGTGCATCGCGGGCGATGCGCGCAAAGGTGCCGCGTGCGAGAGGCGTGAGAAGGGCACGCGGGCCACGCAGCCGAATGTCGGCGATGTAGTCGATGCGCGTCCCGCCACCGCTCGGCTCAAAGCGGATCTCGTCGATCGCCGACACGCCCGACCCCTCGCCGGCGAGCACCACCCGACGGGGCGGCTCGAACGTCACGATGCGGTACTCCATGGGCGACACGCCGCCGCCCATCCGGATCCCGAGCCGATAGCGCGCACCGACCCCCACCGGCCCGGATCCATCGATCCGTTCGGCGTTCGCGACGCCCGGATCCCAGTGGCTCGAATTGGCGAAGTCCGCGACGAACGCGAAGGCATCGTCGATCTGCAGGGCTGTCTGGAGCTGCTCTCGCAGGTTGGGCATGCTGTTGACCTCCGGTGTGCGGCCTCCGTGCAGGCCGCTTGCATCGATGTATATACTTTGTCCTGTGTTGGTCAGGAGTCTGCCCCATCCATACGCAGGATGTCAAGCGTTTGTACATCCCTGTGATCCCACGGAGGTGACCCAGTGAATCCCCGAGCGATCGCCGATGGCGCCCTCGAGCTGTCGATCCTCGGTAGCTTCAGCCGCATCGGACCCGCGGTCCGGGGACGTCTCTACGGGTGGCGCCGGCCCCCCGCAGGTGCGCTGCGCGGGAAGACCGCTCTGGTCACCGGCCCGACCTCCGGCCTGGGGAGGGAGACCGCTCGCAAGCTCGCGGACCTGGGCGCGCGA
>CAYVLM010000245.1:0-3624 GCA_964452225.1 uncultured Steroidobacteraceae bacterium
TGAGCATGACCGGCGGAGACGATGGGGTTGTCGACCTCATCATTCAGATTCCCGCGAGCGCCGACCACGCCGCGGCGTTGGCTGCGCTCGCCGCCGTGCTGGAGGTCACACCGCGCTTTGCGTCATCGATGGGTCCAATCGAGTCTTGGCTCGCGACCTGGGATGGTGGATACAGCACGGCGACTTTCGGCGCGGACATCCTTAGGCTGCAATCGGACACAACCTGGATCACGCTCGGCTGGATGCGAACCGCAGCGTCGCGGAGTATTGCGCCTGCTCCTTAGTGACGACGTATGAGGAGATCCTCGGCCCGACCCCGGGAACCACCTGGGAGCGCTGCATTCGATCCGGTCGGGCTGAGGCCAACACACACTCAGGAGCACGGTCCTGGAAACGAAACGCGGGCTTTGAATCCGCTGGAGCCTCCGACCTCAGGGTCGGCCTCCACGCCGCGCGACTTGCCACAACGGCTCTCGGGAGCCCTTGCTAGCACCCTTATCGGTCGTGTCTCATGCGTCTCATGTGTCTCCTGACAGGACTGGGTGAACGCGGCTGAGACGCATGAGACGCCTCACCAGGAATCCGGTATGCGGTACCAAATTCGCCGGTTTCGGCCCGATCTGAGCTCAGATCGGGCCTCTTTGTGGCCCGCGCAGGGCCCGAAGCACCCTTATCAGCACCCTTATGGGCACCCTTATGCCGCTGCATGCGCCCGGCTGAAGCCGCGCCAGGCTCCTCATCCAGCCACAGCGTCGGCTCCGCCGACACCTCGTCATCGACGTCGGGAACGTCAGGCTCGGCGCGGCCGAGCAGCGTGTCGAGGCGGCCCATGGCCTCCGTCTGCATCGTGGGCATGGCGTGGCTGTAGCGGTCGAGGGTGATGGCCACATCCTTGTGACCGAGCACCTCGGACACGATCTTGGGGTTGGTGCCGGCCGCCAGCTGCAGGGTGGCGAAGGTGTGGCGCAGGTCGTGGAAGCGGATCGGCGGCAGCTCAGCGCGACGCAGGAGCGGTCCGAACTCGCGAGTCGTGACGTGCCGCCCCCACAGCGGTTCGCCGGCATCGTCGCTGAACACGAAGTCGTCGTCGGTGGTGCGGTGGCCGATGGCCAGCAGCTGCTCCGCCTGGTGGGCGCGGTGGGCGCGCAGCAGGTCGAGGTCGGGTCGGTGAGGGTCACCGAGCGCTCGCTCTTGGGCGTCTTCGGATCGCCCAGCCACCAACGTCCGTGCATCCGCACCAGGGTGTGGTGGACGCTGATCCGGCGCGCCGCCCAGTCGACATCCCGCCAGCGCAGGCCGAGCAGCTCGCCCTGGCGCATGCCGGTGGTCAGGGCCAGGGTGAAGAGGGCTTCGAGCGGATGGTCGCGGACGGCGTCCAGGAAGCGGCGCGCCTCGCTGGTGGTCAGCGGACGCATCTCCGGTCGGCTCCGCCGCGGCAGGACAGCGCCGAGCGCCGGGTTGCGTTCGATGAGCCGCCAAACCACGGCTTGCTCGAGCGCGTGGTGCAGGACGGCGTGGGCATAGCGGATGGCGGCCGCCGAGCGGGCGCGGGTTGCGGTGGCCTGCGCACGAGCGTGGGTGATGGTCACCTCACGGGGGGCCGCGAGTTCAGCGTAGGCGTGAGCCACATGCTCTGGCGCCAGCGACGCGAGCGGGATCCGACCCAGGATCGGCACGAGTTGGCCGGGCACAGGCGAACATCCACGCCGTTGGCGAGGGCGAAGATCGACTCTGATTGGGCGAGAAACGCCGGGTCCAGCGTTATCTCACGCAGGGCCCATGGCTCGGGCCGAAATGCCGGGTGGCCGATCATCCGAGCAACTCGGCCAGGTCCGAGACGACGCGGTCGGCCCCCGCCGCGCGCAGCCTCTCCGGCTCCCCGATCCGATCAACACCGACCACAACCCGAAGCGCCCTGCCCGCCCTGCGGCAACTCCCGCTGTCGCATCCTCGAAGACCGCTGCCCGAGCCGGGTCGACGCCCAGTTCGCGCGCCGCGGCCAGGAAGGAATCCGGCGCCGGCTTGCCGTGCAGGTGCCGGCGGGCGAGTGTCAACCCGTCCACGCGGGCGTCGAACAACGGTTCGATGCCGGCGGCGTGCAGGACCTCGCCGCAGTTCGCACTTCCCGAAACGACCGCGGTCTGCAGACCGCGCGTACGCGCCGCACGAACGAAGCGCACCGAGCCGGGATACGTCTCGCGCCTCGCTCCCGGATGAGGTTCAGCACAAGCTCGTGCCTGCGGTTTCCGAGGCCTGCGACGCTCTCCGTCGACGGGGCATCACCCGGATCGCCCACGGCGAGCTCGATCCCGCGTGAGGCCAAGAACGAGCGGACGCCGTCGTATCGCGACTTGCCGTCGACGTAGGTCTCGTAATCGGCGCCTGTGTCGAACGGGCGGAATTCGTCTCCGCCGCGCTCTGCACGCAGCCGGAGATACCCGTCGAACATCCGCTTCCACGCCTCAGCGTGGAGCTTGGCGGTCTTCGTCAGCACCCCGTCCAGGTCGAAGAGACACGCAGCCGTCCCCGCCGGCACGAGGACCATGGGTGTGGTTCCCTCGGCCGGTTTGATGGTACGCCTCGCGGTTCGACCAACTCTCCGGGCAGGACGCCCCGTCGCTCGAGGATCTGACAGGTGACCACTTTAACCTAGTCGAGCAGGAGCGGCGCGATCGCCTAGGCCCAGGCCAGAGGGCGCCTCCCTCGGACAGGATGGCACCGTCGCTTAGCGAGGCCAGTTCGGGGCACAACCTCGACACCGTTGACATCGATGTCCCTGCCGTCGCCTGCAGCCGATCGCAGGCGAACTGGTGCCGGAGCGAAGCCAGCCGCGCCTCGGGTCCGGTCACGGGCAAGGTGGCGGAGCCGAACCGTCACGGCACGGCAGCGTCGATACGCCGATCCCCCAGGCTCGACCCCGATGGTGGTTGCGACCCTCGGGAATTCAATGCACAGGACCAGGTACCCGACCATCTCGCGTGTCGTGGGTTGTCACCAACGTGTTCGTCGAGCAGCTTGTGGTACTGCTTCTTCGACTTACATATCGGCTTCACACTTGTCGGCCATTTCTCGAGTTCGACCCTGTCTCCGGGTGAAACGGAAAAGTCCCTGGAATTGATTCTCATCGCACTCCGTTCGGCCATGTCAATGCCGGTGTTCGTGTCGTTCATTCGTCGGGATCAGCTTCTCGGACCTTGGGCTTGGTGTCGGCCGTGGGCTTGGGCTCGGCCGGGGCGGCGGGCCTGGACTTGGCCGTGGCAGGATCGAGGATCCGATAGGCGAGCACCTTCACCTGGTCGTTCACGAGGAACCACGCCAGCGCATAGCCCCAGACAAGGAGCGCCCAGCCCCAGCCAAGAGGCGTCATGAAGACGCCGAAGACTGCGATCAAGGTCGCCACGGCTTGCGTGCCGAACACCGCGGTCAGCAGCACCCGCGCGGGCCGGATGGACCAGAACCGACCACGTGTGCGAGTGAGGAAGATCGTCAGGTGGCCAGCCACGGGCAGTTTCAGGTACATCAGGGTCTGGATGTGCGCATGGTCCAAATTGAAGACGCGCTCTCCCAGGTAGAACAGGCCGAAGGCGGCCACGACCCCGATGACCCCCAGCACAGTGGAGATCC
>CAYVLM010000246.1:0-3624 GCA_964452225.1 uncultured Steroidobacteraceae bacterium
CTGTCCAGCTCGGCAGGCGCGTACCCCTTGCCCTTGGTGGTCTTGACGTGGACCAGCACGGGACCGCGCAGGTGGAGCGCCTGCTCGAAGGCAAGCTCCATCTCCTCCACGTCGTGGCCATCGAGCACGCCGACGTAGGTGATCCCCATGTCCTCGAAGAAGCCGACCTTGGCCCAGGTGCGCTTGAACCCCTCCTTGGCCCAGTCGAGGAGTTCGAGCGCCGGGCGTCCCACGACGGGGACGCGCGGCAGCGTGCGCTGCGTCGCGGACTTCGTCTCCTGGTAGATCCGGGACAGGCGCAGCTTGTTGAGGCGGGTCGACAGGCCACCGACGGAGCGGCTGATGCTCATCTCGTTGTCGTTGAGCACGATGAGCAGCCGATGGTGGGTGTGGCCAAGGTGGTTGAGCGCCTCGAACGTGAGCCCGCTCTGGATCGCCGCGTCCCCGACGCAGACCGCGATCCGCTGCGCGCGTCCGGGATCGCCGGCCGGCAGCAGGTCGCGCGCCGCGGCCAGGCCGATGCCGATGCTCACCCCCGTGCCCGCGTGGCCGCCGTCGAAGACATCGTGCTCGCTCTCGCTCCGGCGAGGAAAGCCGCCGACGCCGTCCAGCTGGCGCAGGGTCCCGAACCTCGCCGCCCGGCCGGTCAGGAGCTTGTGCGCGTACGCCTGGTGTCCTGTGTCCCACACGATCCGGTCCGACGGCGAGTCCATCACCCGATGGAGGGCAATGGCGATCTCCACGGCACCCAGCGAGCTGGCGAGGTGGCCGCCGGTCGCGTGGACGGTGCGAATCATCTTCTCGCGCAGCTCCGCTGCGAGCGCGTCCAGCTGGGGACCGTCGAGTGCGCGAAGCTGGGCGGTGTCGCTGATCGAGTCGAGAAGGGGCACCGGTGCTCCTGCTTCGGGTTCGGCGCCGAGTATAGACCGATGCCGTGGGGAATCCCGCGGGGTCAGCCGGCCTCCCCGGGCTCGGTGGGTCCCGCCGGCTCCGACGGTTCCGTCGCCGTCTCGCCGGCTCGCCGGCCCAGCTCCGAGATGGCGAGCTCGGCCCGACGCAGGCGCTCCTCGCAGGCAGCGTGCAGCCGCAGACCCTCGCGGTACAGGGCGATCGACTCCTCGAGCCCGGTGCCGCCGCCCTCGAGCGCAGACACGATGCGCTGCAGCTCGGTCACCAGCTCGTCGAAGGGGCGCGCCGCGAGCTCCTCGTCGCTCATGGGCGTCGGCGTGGTCATGTCAGAAGCTCCTCCGCGGGCGCCTCGCTCGTCGATTCGACCGTGGT
Organism: uncultured Steroidobacteraceae bacterium; assembly: GCA_964452225.1. Classification (GTDB taxonomy): domain Bacteria; phylum Chloroflexota; class Limnocylindria; order QHBO01; family QHBO01; genus CAVXEH01. The sequence goes on from CAYVLM010000246.1 coordinate 1,282, forward strand.
GGCCATGCGCCCGGCCAGGACGACCACCTCGAGCGCGTCACCGCGGGCGACCTGCCCGGGGCTGCGCACCACGGTGCCGTCGGCCAGGCGGGCGACAGCGTACCCCCGCGCCAGGGTCGCTGCGGGGCCCAGCGCCCGGAGGCCGTCACGCAGGCCGTCGAGGGCGATCCGCTGTCGCTCCATGCGGGCGAGCGTCGCCCGGTGGCCGCGATCCACGAGCTCTGCCGCACGCTGCCGCGCGGCTCCGAGGTCCGGCGACAGCGTGGCCAGCGTCCTGGACTCCGCGGCGAGCCTGCCCTTCCGGTCGGCCAGGCCCGCCGCGACTGCCGCGGCGGCCCGGTCCCGCAGCCGGCCGAGGATCGCCGGCAGCTGCGTGCCGTCGGGCACCGTCAGCTCGGCGGCTGCGCTGGGGGTGGGTGCCCGCAGGTCCGCGGCGAAGTCGGCGAGGGTGACGTCGCTCTCATGCCCCACGCCGACCACGATGGGCACCGGCGCGGCGGCCACCGCGCGGACCACGCGCTCGTCGTTGAAGGCCCAGAGATCCTCCAGGGACCCGCCGCCGCGGGCCAGGATCACGACGTCGATGCGCGGGCGGGCATAGATCCGTTCCAGGGCCTGCACGAGGCCGGGAACGGCCGTGTCGCCCTGCACCGACGTGGGCGAGAGCACCAGCTCCGCCAGCGGATAGCGACGGCGCACAACGTTGCGGATGTCCTGCCAGACCGCGCCGACGGGAGAGGTGACCACCCCGATGCGCCGCGGCCAGCGCGGCAGCTGGCGCTTGCGTCCCTCGTCGAAGAGCCCCTCCGCCGCGAGCCTGGCCCGCAGGCGCTCGTACCGGGCGTGCAGGTCACCGGCCCCGGCGGGGGTCAGCGACTCGACGTACAGCTGGTAGACCCCCTGGGTCTCGTAGGCCCGCACGCGACCGTGGCAGATGACGGCCATGCCGTGCTGCGGGCGAACTGCCGCGCGCGCCAGCTCGTCGCGGAAGAGCACGGCGCGCAGCTGGGAGCTCGCATCCTTGAGCGTGAAGAAGCAATGGCCCGACGGCGGAAACGACGGGCTGCTGATCTCTCCCTCGACCCACACGTCGGCGAGCATGGCGTCGGCGTCAAGGAGCGATCGGACGCGACGGTTCAGGTCGGTGACGCGCAGGATGCGCGGCGGCAGCGCCGCCGAATCCCACAGGGTGGGCTGCCCTCCGCTCACCGCTCAGCCATCGCCCGGACCAACGGTCATCGGCTCGTCCTCGAAGCTCCTAGACCCGCGTCACGTATTCGCCCGTGCGCGTGTCGACCCGGATGGTGTCGCCCTCGGTGACGAAGAGCGGGACCTGCACGACCAGGCCCGTCTCCAGGGTCGCGGGCTTCTTCGCACCGGTCGCCGTATCGCCCGCGAAGCCGGGCTCCGTCTCGGTCACCTGCAGGTCCACCGTGACCGGCAGGTCCACCCCCAGCACCTCGCCCTCGTAGGAGGACAGGAACAGGTCCGTGTTCTCCTTGAGGTAGGTCCGATCGTCGCCGACGAGCTCGGAGCTGACGGCGATCTGCTCGTAGGTCTCGTTGTCCATGAAGTGGTAGATGTCGCCGTCCGAGTAGAGGTACTGGACCTTGCGCTGGTCGACCCGCGCCCGCGGCCAGCGGGTCCCGGCCTGGAACGTGCGTTCGACGATGTCGCCCTTCCGGACGTTCTGCAGCTTCATGCGGACCTGGGCGGACCCGCGCGCCATCTTGATGTGGCTCCAGTCCAGGACCTTCATGAGCTGGCCGTCCAGCTCGATGATGATGCCCTTCTTGACGTCGCCGGTGCTGATCATGCGGGCGATCGATACCTCCGTGCTGGGTGGGTCAGGACGCCGGGCACTCCGCGCTGGCCTTCGCGACGTTGGCGTTGTGCTGCGCGAGGGTCTTTGCGAAGTAGTGCGAGCCGTCGCGGACGCCGTTCGGGCAGGCGGCCACGAAGAAGAAGTACCCGGACTTCGTGTCGGCGTTGGCCACGGCCTCGATCGACGCGAGTCGCGGTGCGGAGATCGGGCTCGGTGGCAGGCCGGCGTTGATGTAGGTCTGGTAGCCGGACAGGTCCTTCGGCAGCTTGACGTCCGCGCCCGCGCTCGGCAGCGGAGCCCACCAGTCGATGGTGTGCCAGGCGCCCACCGCCGCATCGGCGTTCTCGGCGGTGGCCAGGCCGTACTGCAGCGTGGGATCCGCGTTGAGGACCCAGCCCTTGGTGTTCAGCCGGTTGAGGTACACCCCGGCAATCGTGGGGCGCTCGCTGTCGAGCACCGCCTCGCGCTCAACGATGCTGGCCAGGATGACGGCCTGGTCGAGCGTCATGGGCTTGCCG
>CAYVLM010000247.1:0-3623 GCA_964452225.1 uncultured Steroidobacteraceae bacterium
GCGCAGGTCGAAGCACTCGCCGTCCGCGTTCACACGGCCACGCCAGTGGAGGACCTGGTACCACGCGTAGTTCTTGATGGCCAGGGCGCCGGAGCGGAGCGACTCGGTGGTCCACGAGCTGATCCACTCGCGGGTGAGGACGTTCGCCGCGTAGGTCTGGAAGTCCACGGTGTCCACGGCGCCGGTGGCATGCCGGTAGACGCGGATCGTGGGCGGTGGCGTCGTCTCGCTCGTCCAGCCGCTGCAGGAGGAGGCCGCGACGGTCGGGACCAGCCCCGGCAGCAGGCCGCCGGCCACCACCACGACCGAGAGCACCGCGGTCGCCAGGAATCGTCGTGCCATCTGGGGTGACGCTACAGGTCACCCGACCGCACCAGAATTCACCAATGGTCCTAGGCCGATCAGGTCCCCGCCCAGCGGGGCACGCGCTCCCGCACCCGATCGAATCCGAGCTCGTCGCAGAGGCCGATGAAGGTGCCGCGCGGCACACCTCCCCAGGAGAGCTCGTCCAGGCTCCCGGAGATGGCTGCGTCCCGGCCGAGGGTGGCGAGGCGCCGGTAGAGGAGCGCCTCCTCCCGCCCGGCGCGCAGGGTCGCCGCCAGACGGGCCGCACCCCTCACCGTGACGTCCCAGCTGCCGCCGGTCGCCGGGATGGCTTCCAGGTGCCCGTAGCGGGCCAGCACGGTGGCCGCGCTGCGCGCGCCCCAGCCGGGCAGGCCCGGAAAGCCGTCGGAGCTGTCGCCAACGAGCGCGAGGTAGTCGGGGATCGATGTCGGCCCCACGCCCCACTTGGCGCGCACGCCCGCCTCGTCGTAGGTGATGCGCCGCATCCGGTCGCGCAGCACCACCCGTTCGCCTCGCACGCACTGGGCCAGATCCTTGTCGACCGAGCAGATGACGACCCCGTCGAGGCGCGCATCGTCGGCGAAGCGCGCGACGGCGGTGGCGATGGCGTCGTCCGCCTCGTCGGCGACCATCGGCCAGGTGACGATGCCGAGCGCCCGCAGCGCCCGTTCGGCATCCTCGAACTGGGCCAGCAGGTCCGCGGGCACGCCGGCGCTGCTCTTGTAGCCCGGATACACCTCGTTGCGCCACGACTCGATGACATGGTCCGTCGCGGCTGCGACGTGGCTCAGCCCCGGCTCGCGCAGCAGGGAGAGCATCGAGTCCAGCAGACCGCGGACGGCATTGACCGGGCGCCCGTCCGGGCCGTGCTCCGACGGGCGCGAGTAGTACGCGCGGAACAGCTCGAAGGTGCCGTCGACCAGGAAGAGGCGGGGCATCAGGCGCGCCCGAGCGCAGGCTTCGGCGTGCTCATGGGGTGGACGACGGGGTCCCCTGGCTCCATTCCGGCATGGTACGTGCCCGATAAGGAGCCAGTAAGCGGGTCGTGGCAGGCTCCTCTCCGCGTGCGGGAGCCGGCGCGGGCGCGTGCCCTGCGAACCCGGAGGTCCGTCATCCGGGCCGCGCCGGCTCCCGCCGATCCGGCGCGGCCGTCAGGCGCTCGCTGAGCGGATGAGGGGACGCTCCCAGATGGTGAGCGCGCGTGCGGCGGGCGTCATCTCCACGGCACCGTCGGCTCGGACCCACCATGCCGCAAGGCCGTGCGCCCGGGCGGTCCCGCCGATCGCGGCAGGACCGGCCAGGAACAACGCCTTCGACCAGATCTCGGCCCACGCCGGATCGGCCAGGGCAACCGTCACCGCGAGGAGACCGTCGCCGCCGGGCCGGCCGGTTCGCGGGTCGATGAGGTGATGGACCCGGCGACCGTCCGGCGCCCGCCACTGCCGCACCGCGATCGAGGAGGTCGCGACGGCCCCCTGCGCGAGCTCGAGCACGGCCACCGGTTCGCCGTCCGCCCGCGGATCCTCGATGCCGATTCGCCACCCGCCGCCGCGGGCGTCGGGGCCCGAGACGACGAGATCCCCGCCGGCCTCGATCAGGAGTCCCGTGGCCCGGGGCAGCGCCCTGCGGGCCGCACGATGCGCCCATCGCAGCCCAAGACCCTTGCCGATTCCCCCGGAGTCGACCGGTTGTGCGAGCCGAACCCGACGATCGCGCGGCGCGCGCTCGATGCCGCACGGCCCCCCTGAGGTCGCCCGCGCCGCAGCCTTCGGCAGTGGCACACCGCCCCGCTCGCCGAGTGCCTCGAGGGCGACGAGCACGCGGGCGTCGAAGCTGCCCCCGGTGCGTCGCCAGGCCCGCGCCGCCGTGGCCAGCATGGCATACAGGCGGGGAGGAGCCGCCCACCAGCCACCGTCACCGGCACGCCGGTTCAGCCAGGAGAGGTCGCTCGATTCCCGGAACCGGGAGAGGGTCGCCTCGGTGAGCTCAAGGTCGGCGGTGAGCTCCCTCCAGGCGCGGCGCGTCGGCCCGGCAGCCGCGCCAACCACGGTGGCACGGAGGGGCGAGCCCATGGTTCGACCCTCGAAGCGGACCGTCCTGAACCGCGGGGAGTGGACGGCCTCGGTACGTTCCGCCCTCGAGGTCGGTGCCATGGGTCCGCTCAGGGCTTGCCCGAGGCGCCGGTCGTGGCGCTCGTCGCCGGTGCGGTCACCGTCACGGTCACGGTCGTCGGAGCGGCAGGGAGCCGGATGGAGGAGGGTACGCTGGCCGCTGCCCCGGTGGCGGCCTGGACCTGGCGGGCCAGGGCGGCAACCGCCGCCTGCAGCGACGCCGACTGCTCGCCGACGCTGCCGTACGCCTGCCCCGCGGCATTCAGGGCGTCCACCGTCGTGCGCAGGTCGCCCTCGAGCGCTGCTCGCTCGGTCGACACGCGGCTCAGCCCGTCAGCCAGCGGCTGCCGGCTGGCCGCGAGTGCGGCATCGGCGCCCGATTGCAGGGCGGTGATGCCGGCCAGGGAGACCGCGTAGATGCCCGCGGTGACCCCCATGGCGATGGGGACGTGGAGGGGGGCCTTGCGCTGGGCGGCCATCAGTCGTCCCCGCCGCCCCCGTCGTCGCCATACGCGGCGGGGGTCGCGGTTGGCGATGCCGTCTGGGTCACGACCCGTGTCACGGTAGCGGCGGGCGCGCTGCTCATCTGCCTTTGCAGGTTCGCCAGGCGCGTCTTGGCCGCCTTGAGCTTGGCGACGAGCTCGGCCGCGGACGACGTATCGGCCTTGGCCCTGGCCTCGGCCGCCTGGAGCGCCTCGGCCAGCTGCGCCGCCTGGGCCGTCACCTGGTCCAGCTGCGCACGAAGCTGGGCGCTGCGCGCCTGCTCGTCCGCCAGCTGGGTCGCCAGCGTCTGGGCATCAGCCGGCTTGACCGTCAGCGGGGCGCTCGCGGCGGTCCACGCACCGGCGGCTCGCACCACCGCGATGGACCCGACCAGGCTCAGGATGGCGACGATCGCCACCAGGCTACGTCGCGGGACGGGATTGGACATCGGAATCCTCCAGCAGGTCGCGTGCCGGGACCGGGACGGGTGAGGGACCCGGAGCTGCGGTCGGCACGGGGTGACTGCGCCGCTCGACGCGACGGCGAACGATCCAGTAGCGGTAGCCGGCGGCGCCGACCACGGTCAGGGCGATACCCCAGTAGAGGATGCGCAGGGCGCCGGTGTCGGTCCCGGAGAGCGCCCCGTGGACCCATCCGAGGGCGAGCGCCACGGCAGCGAACCGG
>CAYVLM010000248.1:0-2146 GCA_964452225.1 uncultured Steroidobacteraceae bacterium
CGGACCGCGCTCCACGAAGCGCACGGACGGCGGCCGCTCGTCACCCACGGCGGCCAGCGTCGCGGCCGACAGCACGATCTCCCCGCCGCCGGCCTCGGCGCTGATGCGGTGGACGGCATGCACCACCAGGCCGGTATAGCCCGCATCGGTCAGCGTCGGGCGTCCGGAGTGCAGGCCGATACGAACCCGCACCGCGGCGTCCGGCGGCCAGTCGTTGGCGCCGCCGTTCCAGCGGCCGATGCGGTCCAGCTGGACTGGTCATATGCGCTCACCAAGCGCGTTAGGCGGGTCCAGCAGCGCGGCGGCGGGCGGACAAGGCTGCTTCCACGCTCGGCGGCTGTCGCCATCGGGCTGGTTGAGGCGAGCCGAGCTGTCTAACGCGAACCACAGCAGCAGCTGACAAGTCAGGCGGCCGATGCCGGCGGGTTGCCACGCCGCCGCAGCTGCTCAGTGGGGGCCCACCGGGGCCGGGGGCGGCCCGCTCGGCACGGAGACCGGAGGCGCCCGGCAGCTGATCGAATCCAGCCTGACGCCGAAGAGGGTGTAGGCCGTGACCAGGAACATCGGGCCCTCCGTCCCGCCACCGCACTGGTCCGGACCGGCGTCGACATCGGGGATGCGGGTCACGGCATAGGCGCGGAAGGCAACGCGCTGGAAGGGGTTGTCCCAGAAGATGCGGGCGGCACCGATCAGCGATGCGCGCTCCGCCTGGCCGACGCCGGCACTCGCCACGTCCGCCTGCTGGTCGGCCAGGAGCTGTCCGGCAAGCGGGAGGCCCACGAAGATGCTCAGCAGGACCACCGTCACGACACCCCCGAGGTGCTCGGTCCGGTGTCGGAGCATCCCGACAGCCCCCTGCACGAAGAGCAGCAGGGCGCAGCCGAGAATCGGGAGCGAAAGCCAGGCGAACGGGTGGTAGACCATGAAGCCACCGACGTCGGCCGTGGCCCCCAGCAGGGCGGTGCCGATGGCGCCCAGCGCCACCGCGCTCGCCAGCCCTGCCCCGGGGGAGGCGAGATGACGTCGTGCAGCACCGTGGATGGCGGCCGCCCACCGCGGCTCGAGAAGCTCCACGGCGCTGGCGATCGCCAGCGTCATCCCCAGCGCGAACGGGGCCAGCCCGACCGAGGCGGTCAGATACGCATAGCCCATATCGGCGTATCCGCGCTCGAGGGAGGCCGAGACCCACCAGGCGCCCGTCCCGACCAGCAGCGCGCCCACGAGCAGGCTCAAGACGAAACGCGTGGTCCCCCGCCTCCTTCCCCTTCGACGCTCAGAGCGCACCGTCAGTTTCGTCCGTGCCGCACCGCGTGTCCATCGGCCGCCCCGAAGTCACGATTGCGGCTCCTACGAGGCAGATGCCGGGGCTGCCGGCGTACCGGCGGAGCGCGTGCCGGCAAGGAGCCACGTCGCACCGGCCGCAAGGAGCAGCGTGCCGACCGTGATGGCCCGGTCCGCCACGACCACCGCTGCAGCCAGCGGCAGCGCGAGCCCCAGCAGGCCATGCAGGATCCCGAGCATCCCGGCCTCCACGAGCCCAAGCCCGGCCGGCGAGACGGGCACGGCGCTGAGGAGGGCCCCGCCAAGCGCCAGGAAGACGATGGCGGCGGCTCCCAGCGAACCGCCGAGCAGACCCAGGGCGGCCAGCACGAGCGCCACGCGAAGCGCCTCCGCACCCCAGATCAGCGCGGTCTCGCCCAGGCGGGGCCCCACGCTCCGGCTGTTGAGGGCGGCCAGGCCTGATCCGAACCCCGCGAGCACCTCGTGGACGGCGAACGGGAGCGGCAGGCGGCGAGCCATGCGCCCCAGGGGATGGCGGAACCAGATCAGGCCGGCAAGGAACGCGGTGACGAGGGCAACCGTGGCCAACCCGGTGACTATCAGGACGGGGGGCAGCCCGCTGCCCAGCGCAGCCCACCCGGCCAGCAGGCCGCCGACCACCACCGCGGCGAGGTCGATGACGCGCTCGATGGCGACCGTGCCGAGCGCCGCGGCGATCGGCGCCGACGACCAGCGTCGGAGCAGCATCGGGCGGTAGGCATCCCCGACCCGTGCCGGGAGGATGCAGTTGAGTCCCCATGCCATCACCAGGGCCGCGTACGCGGCGCGGGTCGTCGCTCGCGCCCCCGCGGTGTGCAGCAGGCCC
>CAYVLM010000248.1:2156-3620 GCA_964452225.1 uncultured Steroidobacteraceae bacterium
GGCCCCTCCAGCGCCACGCGTGCATGGCGACCCCGAGGTGGAACGTGATCACGGCTGCCAGCCAGAGACCCAGATCTGCGTGCCCCAGCGCGCGCCCCAGCTCGTTCCAGTCGAATCCGGACGCGAGCACCTGGCCGGCGGCGACCACCACGGCCACCGCGAAGAGGGATCGCAGCGCGCGCCCCAGGCGGCTCCGCCCCGCGAGGTGGCGCCAGATGCCGCCCCGGAACCAGCCGTGCGTCGTCCTCGACGCGTGTCCGCTCACGTACAGCCACCCTGCCAGCACCATCATGCTCCACGATGCGCCGGCAGGCGCAAGATGAGCACCATGCGCCGGGATCGAGCTCTCCTCGCCGTGTCGATGGCGTTCCTTGCGGCCTTCGTCTACGACGCGGTGCTGCGGCCGTTGACGGTCCCCACCATCGACCTGCCTCCCCTGCCCGGAGGCATCTCCACCATGACGACGCTCCTGACCCTCTTTGCCCTGACTCATGGTGCGTACGTCCTTGGCTGGCGCCACGTGGCCGCGTTCTTCTGTGTGAGCGCGGCTGTCGCCTGGACGTTCGAGCAGGTTGGCGTCGCCACGGGCGCCGTCTACGGTCGGTACGTCTACACCGACCTGCTCGGCGCGAAGCTCGGCCATGTCCCCCTGCTGATCCCCATGGCCTGGTTCATGGTGATCTACCCGAGCTACGTCATCGCGAACCTCATCACCACCAGGCGGGCAACCGCCTCACCGGGCACCGCCCGCCAGCTCGTGGCCCTCAGCGCGCTCGGGGCCGTGGTCGTGACCGCGTGGGACCTGATCGTCGATCCGATCCTGTCAGGACCGCACTATCTCGCCTGGATCTGGCTCGACGGCGGTCCGTACTACGGCGTGCCCGTCCAGAACTACGCCGGCTGGCTCGTTACCACCTTCGCGGTCTTTCTCGTCTATCGGCTGGCCGAGCGCCGCTGGGCACCCCGACCCTCAGGGCCGGTCACGCGCGCGGTCGCTGTCCTCGCAGTGGTGGCCTACGTTGCCGTGCTGCTGAGCGACCTGGAGAGCGGCGTGGTACCACTGGGAGCCGGAGTGCTGGCGACCGCCTTCATGCTCCCGCTGGCGCTGCTCGCCGCGGTCAGGCTGTCCCGCGGCGAGCGGTCCGCTGCACAGCGCAGCCCGGCCGTCTAGCCGAGCGCACCGCCGGACGAGGGGTCGACTCAGCACCGAGACCGGACGCGCCCGGCGCAGAAGGCTAGCCTGGTGTTCCGGCTACTCCCCGGTCATGCGCCAGGCGCCGGCGAGCATCAGCGCCGCGCCGATGAAGTACCCGAGCGCGCCGACCAGGTCGGCCCCGTTTCCGAAGCCTCCCCCGCGCAGCTCGTAGACAAGCTCCACGAGGGCGATCGCCGCCACCCCGTACCCGGCGTACCGGATCACGCTGGCGTAGCTCACCGCCAGCGAGCCGTGGCGGATGTAGCGCA
>CAYVLM010000249.1:0-3618 GCA_964452225.1 uncultured Steroidobacteraceae bacterium
AGACCGTCACGTTCTCGGCAGACGGACGCCAGGTGAACGTGGACTTCATCGGCGGCCGTCCGTTCGAACCGAACGATCCGTGCTCCGTGGCATACCGCGGCACTGCCCGCATCGTCGGCGACCAGCTGGAGATCGGCGTCTACCCGGAACCCAATCCGGCCACGTTGCCGCCCGCCGTGGCCTGCACTGCCGAGGGCCACCCGCGGCACCTGACCCTCAGTCTCGATCAGCCCTTCACCGGGAACCTGGTCCACGACCTCGCCGGCCAGATGCTGTTCCTCGGCCCGCCGGACGGCCTGGCGCAGATCACCGGCCTGCCGGCAGGCTGGGAGCTGCGCCGCCAGGACAGCATCGGCGGCAGCCTCACCCCGCGCTGGGAGCGGATCTGGTCGCCGCAGGCCGACCCGTGGCCCGCCAACCACAGCAGCATGGTGACCCTGATCCAGGCCTTTGGCGGAGCGGTGAATGCGACCGGCGGCCTGCCCGGCACGCCGATGAAAGTGAACGGCCAGCCCGCCACCCTCTTCCTCTGGGAACCGAGTGGCGACATGACCGTCGAGTGGTCGCTGGGTGAGGACGGGGTGGCGCTCGACGGCTATCTCGCCGATTTCTCGCCGGAACAGTTCATCGCGCTTGCGGAATCCGTCAGCCTGCCCTCCCAGTAGACCGAGCGGCGGTCATCGCGGCTGCCGCAATCCTCGCGCTTCTCGGTTGGCTGGACGGCACCGTCCTCGTCCACGCCCAACGCATCGCGGGCACGACCTTTGAGCCGGGCCCGCTCCTGTGGTGGCACTCCCTCGGGTACCTGGTCACCGCGGCCGGCGTCCTGGGCGTGGGGCTCGCGGGCTGGTGGGCCCGGTCGCTGGCCATCGGGATCGTGTACCTCGTCGGAGGCGCGTTCTTCGCCCTCCTGGACATCATCACCTGGCAGCTCGCCGCGAGCGCCAACGGCGTACCTCCGATCCTGCCGCAACCGGTGGCGACCGCCATCGGCCGCCTGTACGCCTGGCGGCAAGGGCCGATCGGCTCCATGCGCATCGTGGGCGCGGCGCTGTTCCTGGTCGGGCTGCTCGTCCTCGGATCCATCGTGCGGGGTCGCCGGCTGGCGAGGCCAGCTGAGCAGACGGCACCTGACCGCGCACTCGGGGAATCCGCCAGGCCATAGCGGACCGCAGGGCGAGGCACCACAGCGGAGCGTTGCCGCCGACACGGGTGCCAAGCGCCCATCCGTTGAGTGCCGCTCCGAGCTCGGCGCGCAGTGCATGGGGCCCCGCCCGGCATCCCCGCGTCGAGCCTTGGCGATGGTTCCGAGGACGCGGGCCCCGAGGCTCGATGACGATCGACCGATCGCGCAGCGGGTTCGGGTGTCTCGGTCGCGCGGGGTGGCCGAGGAAGAAGAGCGGCTCCTGGCCCGCTCGGTGCCACGAAACGTGAGGCGTCTCTCGCTCGTCCCAGTGCAGGACAGCCAAGAGCCGTGGCGCGGTGCTCCGTGTCCCTCGACCGCGCGGTGGAGTGGAGGACATGTCTCACGGACACGTTTCCATGGCGGTCATCGGAGCCGCCATGGTGGGACTCATCGCCGGAGTTCTTCTCATGGGCAGTCTGTCGGGCACCGCGTCGCCGGCGGCCTCGCCGGGCCTGAGCCCGTCCCAGTCGCCTCCCGCCACCCGGACACTGCCGGAGACGGCAGCCCCCGCGCCATCGTTCCCAGCGCTCACGCAGCGCTACGTGTTCACTGATCTGGGCGTCCTTGAGGGGCTCGACTCGATGGCCTTCGGGGCCGCCAGTGTTGGGGAGGGCGACATGGGTGCCACGTTCGTGATCGGCCATGCCGACACGGCGCCGAACAGCAAGTGGGATGGCTTCCACGCCTTCATGTGGGTGGATTCGGCCGGTCGCATGTTCGACCTCGGGGCGCTGCCCGGGGATCTGAACAGCACCGCCAACGACGCCAACGGCTCCGCGATGGTCGTCGGGGAGTCCCTGTCGGCGGAGGGGCCGACGCACGCTTTCCTCTACGACGGCAGCCTGCATGACCTGGGCGGCCTCGGTGGCGAGCGAGCCGGCGCCAATGCGATCAACGCTGCGGGCGCGGTCGCGGGCTATGCGTCGACCGCCGACGGAGTGGACCACGCGGTGCTGTGGGTGGCCGACACAGCGAAGCCAGGGTCCTGGACGCTCATCGACCTTGGCATGCTGCCCGGCGACATCGGCAACGTGGCCCAGGGCGTCAACGACCGCGGCCAGGTGGTGGGCTACCGCAACGACGACAACGACCTCAGCCTCGCGTTCCTGTGGACGCCATCCGCGCCCAACGCCTCGACGGGCACGCTGACGGCGCTGGGCGCCCTGCCCGGCGAAACGTACGCCTCGGCCTACGCCATCAACGGGTCAGGCGTCGTGGTGGGTGAGGCCCAGACCGGCGACAACGCCCACGCCTTCGTCTGGCAGCCCGGCGTGCCCAACGGCACGACTGGGGTCATGACCGACATCGGCACGCTTGGTGGGGACTGGAGCCGTGCCACAGACATCAACTCGGCCGGGGACGTTGTCGGCGTTGCCGAGGCATCCGGCCCGGATCGCTTCGACTACGCGTTCCTGTACCGCGACGGACAGATGTATGACCTCAACTCCGCCCTCCCGGCCGACGTGGCCGGCGTGGAGCTGACCTGCGCCTACGCCATCACCGACAGCGGCGTCATCGTCGGGGGTGCCACCGTCGGCGACCACAGCCACGCCTTCATGCTGACGCCAATCGCCGGGGACTAGAGACAGTTCGCACCCTGGCCGGTTCGCTCCTCCACCAGCAGGGAGATGGGGGAACGAGCCGGCATCCGCGCCGGGCGGGTCTCAGCTGCCGTGGAGGGAGCCGGCTATTCGCCGGGCTGCCGCTCGAGAGCGTCCAGCCATCTCCGATGCTGGAGTCGTGAGCATGATCGGTCGTCACGCCTCCACATCCCGGGCAGACGAGGCTCGCCCAGTACCTCGACGGAATGTCCCGTGACCCTGGACGAGACGCAGCCTCGCCCCACCTGCCCTCGATGCGGGGCTCCGCTTCGGGCTCGTGCCGTCTTCTGCAGCAACTGTGGCTACGATCTCAATCAGCCCACCGGTCTGTACGCCGCGGAATCGAGGGCAATGGACTGGTGGAGCCGACGCTCGCGAGCTGCCCGCATCGGCATCGTCCTCGCGGTGGTCGTCGGGCTCGTCATCATCACCATCGCCTCGCTTCGCCTGTGAGGTTCCGGCCCGAAGGTGACCTTGGCCCCTTGTGAAGAGCCGGGAGGCTTCTGACAATCGGCGGCGGTGAGCCCTGGCTGCTGTTCCCCCCCGGCATTCCGGGCTCACCACCGCATCCATCTGCCGCATGCTGACTCCGGAGCGAGCCTGGCAGGCCCGGTGGGCCTGTATTCGCATGACCTTCGGGGCCTACCCTTGCTGGGAGGCAAGGATCACGATGAGCTCCCCCGGGGGAACGGGGGGAAGCGGCGAGGGCTGGGCCCCAACGGATGCCTGCCCCCGCCGCCTGGCTAACCGCGACATCCGACGGGCGGCGGTATGATGCCCGCCGTGCGCCGCGACGTGCTGGCACCCCCTTCTCTCGACCCTGCGGCTATC
>CAYVLM010000250.1:0-3615 GCA_964452225.1 uncultured Steroidobacteraceae bacterium
GACCGATTCGAAGATGTTCTGCTCCTGCCCGACATCGGCCCTTCCCGGCGAGCCGGACGAGCCGAACACCCGGGTCTGCCCGGTCTGCATGGCGCTTCCCGGGACGCTGCCGGTGATCAACCGCCGCGCGGTCGAGCTGGTGATCCTCACCGGGCTCGCCCTTGGCTGCCACATCGAGACCGAGGCGGTCCGCTTCGAGCGGAAGAACTACTTCTATCCGGATCTGCCGAAGGGCTACCAGATCAGCCAATACGCCCTGCCGCTCTCGAGCCGGGGTCGCCTGGTCGTGCCGGTCAGCGCCGAGGGACGCGACGTGGAGGTCGGGATCACCCGGGCGCACCTGGAGGAGGACACCGCCCGGCTGCTCCACGGCGGGCGGGGCTACACCCTGGTCGACTTCAACCGCGCCGGGATTCCGCTGATGGAGATCGTCACCGAGCCGGATATCCGCTCACCGGCCCAGGCGCGCGCCTACGGGGAGACGCTGCGCGACATCCTGCGCTACATCGGGGCCTCGAACGCGGACATGGAGGCGGGGAGCATGCGGATCGAGGGGAACGTCTCGATCCGGCCGGTCGGCGCGGACCGCCTCGGGACCAAGGTGGAGGTCAAGAACCTCAACTCGTTCCGCTCGCTCGAGCGCGCGATGGAGTACGAGGTGGCGCGCCACGCCGAGGCGCGGGAGCGGGGTGAGCCGCTGACCCAGGAGACCCGCGGCTGGGACGAGTCGAACGACCGCACCATCCCCCAGCGCTCGAAGGAGGAGGCGAACGACTACCGCTACTTCCCCGAGCCGGATCTGCCGCCGCTGAGGCCGTCGCAGGCCTGGGTCGACGAGATCGCCACCCGCCTGCCCGAGCTGCCGGCGGCGCGGCGATCGCGCTACGAGGACGAGCTCGGCCTGTCGGGCTACGACGCGGGCGTCCTGACCGCCGATGTCGCCCTGGCCGACTACTTCGAGGCGGTCGTCGCGTGCGACGTTCCGCCGAAGGCGGCGGCCAACTGGGTCACCGGGGAGTTCAGCCGGTTGCTGAACCAGCACGCGGCCGAGGGTCTCCGCGCCTCGGACGTGGCCCTTGATCCGGCACGGCTGGCCGAGCTCGTCGAGGATGTGGAGGCGGGGAAGGTCTCGGCCACGAACGCCAAGGACGTCCTGGCAAGGGTTTTCGAGTCGGGCGAGTCGCCGAGGGCGATCATCGCGGCCGAGGGGCTGGCCCAGGTCAGCGACGCCGGCCTCATCGCCGGCGAGGTGGCGGCGGTGATGCGCGAGCACGCCGCCCAGGTCGCCGAGTATCGGGACGGGAAGCAGCAGATCTACGGCTTCCTGGTCGGCCAGGTCATGAAGCGGATGGCGGGCCGGGCCGATGCCCGCCTGGTCAATGCCGAGCTCCGGCGCCAGCTCGACGAGGACGGCTGACGATGTCTGGCGAATCCGCGGACGGGACCCGCGACGAGATCCGCCGCTGGTGGGACGAGGACGCGGGCGTCTACGACTCGGTGCCGAACCACGCCCTCTCCGACCCGGTCGAGGCCGCAGCCTGGCGCGCCGCGCTGCTCCGTCTCCTGCCGCCCCCGGGGTCCAGGATCCTCGACGCCGGTGCTGGCACCGGCGCCATCTCGATCCTGCTGGCCCAGCTCGGCTACCGGGTCACCGCTCTCGACCTGTCCGAGGGCATGCTCAGCCAGGCCCGGCGCAAGGCTGCCGAACGCGGGCTCGACGTGGAGTTCGTCGCCGGCCCGGTCGAGGAGCCACCGCCCGGACCGTTCCAGGCCGTGGTCGAACGCCACGTGCTGTGGACGACGCTGGACCCGCGGGGCGTGCTGGCCGGGTGGCGGGCGGCGGCACCGGGGGGCCGGCTCGTGCTCCTTGAGGGCCTGTGGGGCGGGGAGAGCGTCGTCGACCGCGCCAGGGCCACGCTGGCCGATCGGCTGCGGACCGCCCGCGGCGAGTGCCACGGCCACCACGCCGAATACGACCCGCAGGTCCTGGAGCAGCTGCCGCTCGCCCGCCAGCGTTCGCTGCGACCCCTGGTGCGATTCGTCGAGTCGGCGGGCTGGCGCGCGATCCGCCTCGAGCGGCTGCGCGACGTCGAGTGGGCGCGGCGCATGGCCGCCGGGCAGCTCATTGGCTCCCTGCAGGCGGCGCCGCAGTTCGCCATCGTCGCCGATGACCCCGACGGCGGCTGAGGAGGGTCAGGGGCCGAGCGTGATCCCCAGGTCGGCGGCGACCGCCTGGCGCAGGGTGGCGAGCGGCAGCGCCCCGTGCCCGAGCAGCGCGTCGTGGAAGGCGCGCACGTCGAAGGCGGAGCCAAGGGCGGCCCCGGCGTCGGCCCGCAGCCGGCGCATCTCGAGCTGGCCGACCTTGTAGGCCAGTGCCTGTCCTGGCCAGGCAAGGTATCGGTCCACCTCGTTCGCGATGTTGTTCGGCGCCAGCGCGGAGTGCTCGGTCATGAAGCCGATGGCGCGGCCGCGCGACCAGCCGAGCGCGTGCATGCCGGTGTCAACGACCAGCCGGCACGCGCGCCACGCGTCGAAGCTGAGCATGCCGATCCGGTCGCGGTCGGCCGTGTAGATCCCCATCTCGTCGGCCAGCCGCTCGGCGTACAGGCCCCAGCCCTCGACGAACGCGGTGACCTCCCCGTGCCGGCGGAAGGCCGGCAGGCCGGTCAGCTCCTGCCCGATGGCGATCTGCAGGTGGTGTCCGGGCACGGACTCGTGGAAGGCGAGCGCCTCCGCCTCGTAGCGGGGCCGGGTCTGCGGGGCCGAGGCGTTGACGTAGTAGCTTCCCGGGCGGCCCCCGTCGGCGGCCGGCTCGCGGTAGTAGGCAATGGTGGAGTGCTCCTGCTCATGGGGCGCCATCGGCACCACCACGCAGGGCGTCGCCGGGAGCCGGCCGAACCAGTGCGGGATCGCCGCCTCCGCCCGCCGCAGCGAGGCCTCGGCAGTGGCGAGCACCTCCTCGCCGGTCGAGAAGTACAGGGCGGCGTCCCCGCGCAGCACCTCGAGCGTGGCGCCCAGCCCCGTGGTCCCCAGCACCCGATTGCCGAGCTCGGTGATCTCGGCGTCGATGCGCTCCACCTCGGCGAGGCCGATGGCGTGAATCCGCTCCGGGGTCAGGTCGGTGGTCGTGTGCGCCGCGGCCAGCGTGGCGTAGCGCTCGGCGCCGCCGGGCAGGTTCGCCAGGCCGGCGTGGGCCTCGTCTCGGGCGTGGCCGAGCGCCTCGTCGGCGAGAAATGCGCGATAGCGCGCGAACGCGGGACGGATCTCGTCGGCGACGACCGCGGCGAGCCGGCCCGCGAAGCCGTCCCAGGCGCCATCAGGCCAGCCCGGGTGCCGGGACGACAGCGGCTGGAGCAGGGGCCAGTCCGTCGTCGGCCGGGCGAGGAGGTCGTCGAGCTCGCTGATCACGCGCTGGACACCGACCGCGATGGGCGTCATGCCGGCCGCCTGGCCGCGACGCAGGGCGGTGATCGCGTCGTCCAGCCAGGGACCCATGGCCCGCCAGCGGGCCAGCATCGCCTCGCCATCGGCCCCGTCGCGAAGCGGCTGGATCGAGGGGACGTTGAGGAAGGTGACCTGCGGTCCGTTCATCGCGTCGACCGTGTAGGCGTGGGG
>CAYVLM010000251.1:0-3614 GCA_964452225.1 uncultured Steroidobacteraceae bacterium
CGCCATCGGTCGCGGTCAGGGTCACGTCGCCGGAGTCGAGCGCGGATCCACGGATGGGCGGGAGGGGTGGTCGGGAGTCGAGATCGAAGCACATGGCCCGATTCTACGGGACCTGGCGCCTCGCCCCGTTCGGGACGGCGGGACGATCCTAGAAGATCCCCACCCCCGGCGGCTGGTTCATGGACCAGACCACGCCCAGGACCAGCAGGGCCGAGATCAGGGCGTAGACGAAGACCCGGGTCGTCATCGGGACGGACCGTTCCATGCTCTCGCCCGCGGGGGTCCGGAACATTCCCGCCAGCGTGGTGGCACCCGCCGGCGGAAGGAGGAAGCCGATGACCCCGCCCACGATGAGCCCGCCGACATGGCCGGTCCAGCTGATTCCCGGGAGGGTGAATGTGATGACCAGGTTCAGGACCAGCAGCATGCCGACCTGCGAGAGGAGCGCGCGCGCCCTGGGGTTGAGCACCAGGTGCCGACGCCGCCAGACCAGGAAGCCCACACCGAACAGCCCGAAGATGGCGCCCGAGGCACCCACCGCGGCCTGCTCCGGAGCCACGAGGATGGTCAGGACCGAGCCCCCCAGCGCGCAGAGCACGTAGATGACCAGGTACTCGAGGTGCCCGTAGAGGTCCTCCATGATCGGCCCGAACAGGTAGAGCGCAAACATGTTGAAGCCGATGTGGAGGATGCCCAGGTGGAGGAAGGCCGAGGTGATGACCCGCCACCACTCGCCCGCGGCAATGTACGGCTGGTACACCGCACCGGCCTCAACGAGCGGGCCCCCGGATCCGCCGAAGAGGTTGGTGAGCCCGGCGAGGTTGCCGCTCATCATGGTGTCGACGAGCCACACCACGACGTTGATGGCGATGATTCCCCAGGTCGCGTAGGCCGCGTAGGTCCCGTAGGCGCCGCGCGCCCGGTTGAACTGGCGCCGGGCGGCAAAGTCGTGGCCGGTCTCCTTGAGCAGCCACGCGATCCGGTTCGCGATCGCCCCCCGTTCCGATGCTGGCGCGCGGCGATCCGCCTCGCGGTATGCGGCGACCGCTCCCTCCAGGTCACCGTCGCGGACGAGCTGCTCGGCAACGTTCTTCCAGCCGAGCCAGGCGTTGGAGCCTCCCATCTGGGCGGCCTGCTGCCACGCGGCCAGCGCACCTGCCTCGTCGTCGGCACGGTAGCGGGCGGTGCCGATCTGCAGCCACGCCTCGGCGGCGAGCTCACGGTCCGGGTGGCCGGTCAGCGGGGCGAGGATCCGGGTCGCAGCGTCGGGCTCGCCGTGGTCGAGGAGGCGCTGCCCCTCCGCCAGGCGCAGGCGGGGTTCATCGGTCATGGGGCGGCATTATCCCCTGTCGACGGGACCCTCACATGCAACGACCGCCGAGAGATCGGCACCTCGGCGGTCGTCGCACGCCCCCCTGGGGGGACGTAAAGCGGCCCCGGCGTGGGCAGCCGGGTACGCTCTCGGAATGGGCGGGCTACTTGGCCCGGCGCAGGAAGTCCAGCACGTCGTCGTAGCGGAAGCGGCGGTCGCCGCGCTTGCAGACCCGGAAGAAGGGCAGCTCTCCGCGGTCGCCCAGCCGCTTGACCGTGTTGACGTGCAGGTGAAGCATCTCGGCGACCTCGCTCGCCGTGAGCAGCTTCCCTACCTCGTTGGTCATCATCGGTGCATCTGGCTCCCTGGGGACGCTCGCTTCGGGCGCGCCGCTCGGTTGGGTGCACTCGGCGCGGCTCCTGATCGGATAGTAAGGTTGCGGTGCCCTCTGCCCATCCGGTACTTTCGGTCGCCTCCCAGGAGTACGTTCCACGGCCATGCCCGTCTATGAGCGCCACGTCTTCGTCTGCACCGCAGGCGACTGGTGCCCCTTCGTCGACGGTGACGGGATCGGGGTCCACGCGCGATTGAAGGCCCTGGTCAGGGCCCGTGGCCTTGCCGACCGGGTGCGCGTCAACCGCTCCGGCTGCTTCAGCCAGTGCGGGAACGGGCCAATGGCCGTCGTCTACCCCGACGCGGTCTGGTACGCGGCGCTGACGCCCGATGACGCCGCGGAGATCGTCGAGCGGCACCTGGTCGGTGGCACCCCGGTCGAGCGGCTGCGGTACGAGCCACCCACGCCCGGCGCCCACAAGCTCGAGCGCGGCCCCGACGGTCGACCGGTCGGGCGCGTCGCGCCATGGCCGGCTTCACCGGCACCCCGCCGACCGTGAGCCAGGCGATCCCCGACGAGGTGGCCGCGCTGGTCGCCGAACGATCGGCGGCCCGGGCACAGCGAGACTTCGCGCTGGCCGACGCCCTGCGGGACCGGATCCGGTCCATGGGCTGGGAGCCGATGGACGAATCCGGAGGCACGCGCCTCCGGCCGCTCCTGGCGACGGCCGAGCCGGACCGGGTGGGCTACGCCCGCGCCGAGGACCTCGCCAGCCTGCTCGACGAGCCGGCCACCCTGGCCGTCTCGCTGGTCGCCCTGGCCGAGGACCATCCCGATGACCTGGCCCGCTTCCTGGCCGGGCTGGTCCACCATCCGCCGGGAGTGGCGTGGGAGCTCATCCTGGTCGCCAACGCCCCCTCCTACGACGCGGATGCGGCCGCCGCGCACGCCGATCTCGAGGTGACCCCCGCCGTGCTTCGCACGCAGGAGCGACTGGGCTGGGCCGATGCCGTCAACCTCGGGCTCCGGCGGAGCCTGGGCGAGACGACGATCCTGCTCGACACCTCCGTGGAGCCGATCGGCGACCTGGTCACGCCGCTCCTCGGAGCGCTCTCCGACCCGACGGTGGGAATCGCCGGTGGGTTCGGCCTGCGGACTGCGGATCTGCGCCGCTTCGCCGACGCACCCCCCGGAGAGGTGGAAGCGCTCGCCGGCTACTGCCTGGCGGTGCGCCGCGACGCGCTGCGAGCCGTCACCGGCTTCGACCACCACTTCCGCTTCTACCGCAACGCGGACCTCGACTTCAGCTTCGCGGTGCGCGCGGCCGGGTGGCGCGCGGTGGCGACCGAGGCACTCCCGCTGGTGCTGCACGAGCATCGGGCCTACGCGTCCCTGCCCGCCGCCGAGCTCGATCGGGTGAGCCGTCGCAACTTCTACCGCTTCCTGCGGCACTGGGGCGATCGGCGCGATCTGCTGCTGCCCTCGTGAGCGGCGCCGGGAGCAACCGTCCGCTTCCCGGGCACCGCGTGCACGTTGTGCCCTGGCTCGGACCGGTCGGCGCACGGATCTTCTTCCCGGGCTGGCTGGCGATCACGCTCGGGCGGGAGATCATCGCCAGGCGTCCCCTGGCGTCTGACGAGCTGGCGCACGAGCTCGAGCACGTCCGCCAGTGGGAGCGCTATGGCGCACGCTTCGCGGCCCGCTACGTGAGGGCCTCCTGCCGATCCTGGCGAGCAGGCACAGGGTGGTACCAGGGCAACCGCTTCGAGGTCGCGGCTCGCCGGGCGGCCGAGGCCTCCCGATCCGCTGCCGCCGACCCGGCCTAGGTCCTGTCCCGAGGCCCGGTCCTGTCCCGGTGACCCTCCAGGCACGTGCAACCGTCCGGACCGACCACGGCGGCGTGGGTGGTGGCCGGCGCTTGGGATCGGATTGCTCGGCGTTGCAGTTGTTGCCGTGGGAATTCCGGCG
>CAYVLM010000252.1:0-2025 GCA_964452225.1 uncultured Steroidobacteraceae bacterium
TGGCGGCCTTCGCCGCCGAGGGGGTGGCGCACGTGCAGCTCGTGATGGACCCGATCACGATCGAGAGCGTCACCGGGCTGGAGCCGATGCTCGCGCGTCTCGATCGCTAGCCGACGTCGGCCGTTCGCCGGGTGCGGCGAGGGCCCGCGGACCGCCTGCTATCCTGCCCCGCGTGGACGGAGAGCTTCCCGCGCTGCCCATCGGACGGTCGGGTCGCCTGGAGGCGGTCGGCCTGACGAACGCCACCGGCAGCCACGCGCTGCTCGTCCGGGAGGACGAGCAGCCCAGGGCGCTGTGCACCGCCGAGCCGAGCGGCGGCAGCCGCGAGCGGCTGGTGGTCGTGCCCCTGGATGACGACGTGGAGCTGCGCGTCGACGGGGACGCGCTGGCCGTCTGGCTTGCGGAGGGCTCGGTCGGGCGGGCCGCCGGCACCTCGGTGCCGGCCTGGGCGAGCGCCATCGGCCTTGGCCTGGTGATCGCGGTCGTCGCATTCACGGTGCTCGGCGGGACCGTCTTCTTCGGCTGGCTCTTCGGCCTCCTGGGCTCGCTTCCGTGAGCGGGATGCAGCCGCCGCGGAGCGGGCTCACCGCCTCGCGGATCACCCTCGAGTTCGGATCGGCCGCCGAGTTCGCCAGCACCCTCGAGCGGGCACTCGCCCGCGGCCGGGACCGCGGGGCCACCATCGTTGCCTACCTGGACCGGGGTGACATCGCCATCCACATCCCGCGCGAGGACGGGCCCTCGTGGAACACGGTGCCGCTCGTCCACCTGCACCGTGGGCAGGAGCCGAGCCCGTCCGACTGGGCGCTGGCCAACACGGTCCTGGAGAAGCTCGAGCGGTACCGGTAACGTGGCCACCAGCCTGGAACGGGGAGTCGGTCCGCGGACGCTCCCGATCTCGGACGAGCAGAAGGTCTGGCTGCGGGCCATGATGGGCCGCTTCGCGACCGGCGTCACGGTGGTCGCCGCCTGGCGCGGCCCGCTGCTGGCGGGGATGACGGCGAACGCCGTCGCGAGCATCAGCATCGATCCGCCGCTCATGATGGCCAGCCTCAACCGGCGCAGCGAGACGCACAGCGCCATCATCGAGAGCCATGCCTATGCCGTGAGCGTGCTCGCCGCCGACCAGCGGGCGCTCGCCGAGTGCTTCGCGCAGCCGATCGACGCGGCCAAGCTCCGTCGTTTCTGCGACGCCCCCTGGCACGAGGCGGAGACCGGGTCGCCGATCCTCGACGGCGCGATTGCCTATTTCGACTGCCGCCTGGTGGAGCGTCACGCGGCGGGCGACCACACGATCTTCCTCGGCGAGATCGTGGCCGCCGGCTACGAGGAGGGCGGTGACCCGCTCCTGTACTTCGGCTCCCGCTACCGTCGGCTGGCGCCGGAGCGCTCCACGGAGACGCCCCCGGGATGACCGCCACCCCCGATGCTGGTCTCAACCCGGCCATGGCCTGGGACCGGCTCGAGCCGCCCGCGCGCGCCGGCGACGTCGCGAAGCGCCGACCGCTCACGGTCCATCCGCTGCGGCGGCTGGCCGTCGACGAGCTGCTGGTGGTGGACGACGATCTCCCCCAGGCCGATGGCGCCACGGTCTTCTGGCTCCAGCCCGACAGCGCCGGGTCCGGCTGGGTCGCCTGGGCGGCGACGCTGGACGGCGCGGTCGCCGTTCCCTGGCTGGTGCGCGCGATGCGCCTCCGCCTGCGCCATCCCGATCCGGTCCTGCTGCGGCTGGTTGCGGAGGCGCCGGGGGCGATCGCGGCCGAGGGGCCTGCGAGGGCCGTGGAGCCGATGCCCCGTCAGCTCGCCTGCATCTGCCGGGAGAAGAGCCTGGAGTCGGTGTACCGGGCCGCCGAGGCGGGCTGGACGACCACCGAGCAGGTCAAGCGACGCACCGGCGCGATCTTAGGCGAGTGCCAGGGTCGCCGCTGCGAGGCGGTGATCGCGCGCCGGCTCGACCTGGAGCCGGCTGATCCGTGGGCGCAGATCAACCCCCGACCCCCGCTGGTGCCGGTCCCGGCATCGGTC
>CAYVLM010000252.1:2125-3613 GCA_964452225.1 uncultured Steroidobacteraceae bacterium
TCCGTGGGCGCAGATCAACCCCCGACCCCCGCTGGTGCCGGTCCCGGCATCGGTCTTGGCTGCCTTCGCCGGTCCCGCGGAGGGCGTCGGTGGGCGCCGGTCCCCGCCGAGCGGGGCCGTTGCCTCCCTCTCCTCTCGGATGACAAATGCGCATCCGGTGAGCATTAGGACGGCGAACAGGGGCTGGCGCCGCTCTCGAGGGCCCGGACGGGTGACCTGTGCGCCACGGTTGGCGCAGATGTCATGGGAACGCGGGGCATCGGCGACGTAATGCCCACCGGCGACGGCTAGGCTCCGATGGCGTCGAGGCTCTCGCCCATCACCCGCAGTGCGAGCTCAACCTCGTCGTCGGTGGTCACCAGCGGCGGGATGACCCGCACCACCTGTGACCAGGTGCCACAGCTCAGGAGCAGCAGCTTGCGGTCGAACGCCTCGTGGAGGAGCCCCTTGGCGAGGTCAGGCCGGGGTGCCAGGGTCCCGGGATCGGCGAGCTCGATGCCGATCATGAGGCCGCGGCCGCGCACCTCCGCCACGCACCCGTGACCCTCGGCCAGGGCGCGGAGGCCGTCGAGCAGGCGCCGGCCCTGGCGCTCCGCGTTGGCGAGCAGGCCCTCATCCTCGATCACGTCCAGGGTCGCCAGGGCGGCGGCGCAGGCGACCGCGTTGCCGCCGTAGGTTCCGCCGTGCGCCCCGGGGGCGAAGCTGTCGATGAGGTCGCCGCGGGCCAGGATCCCGGAGAGCGGCATGCCCGAGGCGATCCCCTTGGCCATCACCACGATGTCGGGGACGGCATCGGTCCACTCGGTGGCGAAGAAGCGGCCGGTACGGCCGTATCCCGACTGGACCTCGTCCGCGACGAGCAGGATGCCGTGCCGGTCGGCGAGCTCGCGCAGCGCGGGGAGGAAGCGGTCGGACGGCACGACGTACCCGCCCTCGCCGAGAATCGGCTCGACCAGGAGCGCAGCCACGTCGTCCGGATAGATCGTGGTGGCGAAGAGCTCCTCGAGCGCGGCCATGGTGAAGTCCAGCGCCGCCTCCGGGTCGCGCCCGGTCGGGTTGCGCAGCGGGTAGGGATACGGAACGTGGTGCACGCCGCCGAGGAGCGGCTCGAAGTGGCCCCGGTACTTGACGCCCGAGGTGGTGAGGGCCATGGCGCCGTGCGTCCGGCCGTGGAAGCCTCCCCGGAAGGCGACAACCGCCGGCCGTCGGGTGGCGGCCTTTGCCAGCTTGACGGCGGCCTCCACCGCCTCGGCTCCCGAGTTGGAGAGGAAGAGCGCGGCGCGCTCACCGGGCGGAAGATTCGGGAAGCGGGCCGGCAGCCGTTCGTGCAGCAGCAGGCCGGGCTTGTGGTAGAGGATGTTCTGCTGGGCGTGAATGATGCGACCGGCCTGCTCGGCGATCGCCGCGGCAAGCCGCGGGTGGGCGTGGCCGGTGTTCGTGACGCCGATCCCGCAGGTGTAGTCGAGGTAGCGCTCTCCGCTGACCGTC
>CAYVLM010000253.1:0-3603 GCA_964452225.1 uncultured Steroidobacteraceae bacterium
GAGCAGGCCGATGAGCCACCGGTCCGCGAGACGAAGGGCCCATGCCGACAGCGAATGCGGGACCAGCGGCAGCCCGAAGCGGAGCGCGGCCGCCAGCGAGGATCGGCTGAAGCTCCACCCGCCGAGCCTGCGGACGATCACCACCGTCAGCACGAAGGGGACCAGTGTTCCCACGAGCTGCCCAAGGAGAACGCCCACGGCTCCCATGGCAAACACGACCAGGAGGGTCACCGAGGCCGCGCTGCCCAGCACGAAGGAGGTCAGGTTGTAGGAGATGAACTTCCCGGGCTGGCTCGTGGCGCGGAACAGGACGGAGGGGACGAAATCGACGGCCCCGGTGAAGGCGATGAAGAGCGTCAGCGCCCCGAGAGGAAAGAACGGAATCCCGGCAAAGACCTGCGAGAAGAAGGGTCCGGCGATCGCCGCGAACAGCAGCGTCGCGGCGGCGGACGTGCCGAGGGTGAAGAGGGTGAGGGTGCTGTACAGCGTGGCACGGCCGCGACCCTGCACGTCGAAATGGAGCCGCATCAGCGCCGAGTCGACCCCGAGGGGTACCAGCAGCCCCAGCAGCCCGGACAGCGTGGTGAGAAGCGCGACCTCGCCGTACTCCGCCTTCGAGAGGAACCGGACGTAGATCGGGAGCAGGAAGAAGGCCCCGATCTTGGGGGCGATGTTCCCGGCAGTGTAGAGCGCGGACGCGCGCGCGAGAGTGCGCAGGCTCAAGGGCGTGATTGTAATGGAGGGTTCGCGGCCGCCTCGCTCACCCTCCCGGTGATCCGCCCGTACTCGGCCAGCAGTGATTGCGCCGCCGCCTGCCAGTTGAAGCGCCGCTCAACGGCGCGGCGCGCCCGATCGCCCATCTCCCTGGCCCGCGCCGGGTCGTCCAGCAGCGTTGCCACGGCCCGCGCCACCGCGGACGGCTCCTCCATGTTGACGCAGAGCCCGGCTCCGCTGCCCTCGACCACCTCGCGCAGCTGGGGGAAGGCTCCGGCCACCACCGGAATCCCCGCCGCCATGTACTGGAAGAGCTTGTTCGGCAGCGAATAGCGGTTGTTGAGAGAGGAGGCGATGATAGGAGCCACACCGATGTCGGCCGAGGCGGCGACGCCGGTCACCTCCGACGGAGGTACCGGCGGAAGGACGTGAATCCGGTCGGCGAGCCCGGCCGCGCTGGCCTGCAGCCGCAGCGGCTCGGCGAGGACGCCGCCCCCCAGCAGGACCAGGTGGACGCCCGGATACTGCATGGCGAGCAGCCCCATGGCGTCCACCAGCCGCTCGATGCCACGCCCCGCCATGAGGCCTCCGAGATAGAGCACCAGCGCTCCATCCGGCGGCACCTCTTGCGCACCCGGGAGGTCCCGGATGTCACGGGCGGAGCCGGCCGGCTTGGCCTCCAGCTCCGGGTAGTTCTGGACCAGGGTGAAGGACGGTACGCCGTACGCCCGCTCGAGGTGACGCGCCAGGGGGGCACTGACCGTGATCCGCACCGACGCACGCGGGATCCATCGGCTCTCGACCCAGTGGAAGTACGCGTTCGAGGCCCACCGGTAGAGCCGCGAGCGTCCGTGCGGCTCGCGACCGGTCCACAGGTCGTGTGCGTCGTAGACGAACGGGACGCCCAGCCGCGCAGCCACCCGGCCGACTGCGGACAGCGCGTTGCTGTCGTGCGCGTGCAGCGCGTGCGGCCGCGTCTGGGCCAGAGCGTGCTCAAATGCCCGGCTGGTGGCCAGGAAGCGAACGAGGGGAAGCCTCGCCCCCACTCGAGCCACCCGGACCACGGCGTAGCCGTCGCGCTCTTCGCGCGCCGCGAGCCCGGCGCCTGCCTCGGCGACCACGGTGACCGCGTAGCCGGCACCGGTGAGCGAGCGCGCCTCCTTCTCCACGCGCGAGTCGTGCTCGAAGCGATTGCGCACGAGCATCGTCACGCGAATCGGCGCCACAGCGGAGGCATCGGTGGGCGTCATGCCCGCACGATACGGCCTCACGGCCGGCGCTGACGCTACGCGATGCGATCTTCGCCCGTTCGGTGGCGCGCCCGTCGCGGGCTCCGAGCCGGCCTTCCCCGGCTAACGATCACCGGATGGCCGTTGGAGTCCGCCACCCTGAACGCATCAGCCGCCCGCCACCGATTCCCGGGGATAACTCTCGCCAGGCGGTCGTCAACCCGTTGCCCAGGGGGTTGCCGGCTTCGGATGGTGGGATAACTGTCCCGAGGCGGTAGTTCGCCCCAGATCGCTCATCGTCGAGGACCCGCGACAGACCCCCGGCGGACCCGCCGAGCGTCGGCTCAGAACGTCTCCAGGTAGCGCTCGACCTCCCAACGGCTGACCTGTATCCGGTATTCGTCCCACTCGGCGGTCTTGGCCTCCACGAAGCGCTCGAAGACGTGGTCGCCGAGCGCGTCGCGGATGACGCCATCGGTGCGAAGCTCGTCCACGGCTTCCCGCAGGGTGCCCGGCAGCTGGCGGATGTGGCGGCTCTCGAGCTTGGCCGGGTCGAGGTGGTAGAGGTTCTCCTCGACCGGGGGCGGCGGGTCGAGCTTGCGCTCGATCCCGTCCAGCCCGGCCGCCAGCATCACGGCAAAGGCGAGGTACGGGTTCGACGAGGGGTCCGGGCAGCGGAGCTCGATGCGGGTGCTCGCCAGCTGGCCCTTGCTGATCTGCGGGATGCGGATCAGCGCCGAGCGGTTGATGCGCGCCCAGCCGATGTAGACCGGTGCCTCGTACCCCGGAACCAGCCGCTTGTAGCTGTTCACCAGCGGCGCCAGGACAGCGATCATCCCCCGGGCGTGCTCCAGGATGCCCGCGATGTCTTGGCGCGCGGTCTGGGACAGGCCGTAGGGATCCGACGGATCGGCAAAGGCGTTCCGGCCCTTCCGGTCGTCCCACAGGCTCTGGTGGGTGTGCATGCCGGAACCGTTAATCCCGAAGATCGGCTTTGGCATGAAGGTGGCGTGCAGCCCGTGGCCGGCGGCGACCGCCTTCAGGGTGGTCTTGAAGGTCACCGCGTTGTCCGCGGTGCGCAGGGCGTTGGCGTACTTGAAGTCGATCTCGTGCTGCCCGGTCGCCACCTCGTGGTGCGCGGTCTCCACCTCGATCCCGATCTCGGTGAGATCGTTCATCATCTCCTTGCGGACCTCGGTGCCCAGGTCCTCGGAGAGGTCGAAGTAGCCGGCCGCGTCGTGCGGGTCGGTGCTCACCCTCCCGTTGTCGCGCCGGAGCAGGAAGAACTCCAGCTCGGGGCCGGTGTTGAAGGTGAACCCCAGCTTCTTCGCCCGCTCCATCTGGTGGCGCAGCACCCAGCGCGGGTCGCCAGGGAACGGGTCCCCGTTCGGGGTGTAGACGTCGCAGATGACCCGGGCGGCGCCTGTCTCCAGGGCGCTCCCGTCCGGCGCGCGCCCCGGCTCCCAGGGGATCGGCGAGAAGGTGGACAGGTCCGGGACGAGGAACATGTCCGACTCCGCGATGCGGGCGAAGCCCTCGATGCTGCTGCCGTCGAACCATTTGCCGTGCTCGACCGCCTCCTCGAGCTGGTGCATCGGCACCTGGACCGATTTCACCTGCCCGACGATGTCAGTGAACTGCAGGCTGACGTAGCGAAGAT
>CAYVLM010000254.1:0-3569 GCA_964452225.1 uncultured Steroidobacteraceae bacterium
TGCGCGGCTGGAGCAGCGGGCGGATGTGGGCATGGGGCGCCGGCAGTGCCGCGGCCTTCGTGGCCGTCCTCTCGCCGTGGCTGATCCGTGACCTCGCCGTCTACGGCGCCCTCTTCCCGAGCGCGGGCGGCCACACCCTGTGGATCACCAGCTACAACGAGCAGTTTTCCATTGGCCACCCGGTGGACCTGGCGGGGTACCTGGCCTGGGGCTGGGGCAACATCATTGGCTCCAAGCTGAACGCGTGGTTCGAGATCCTGGGGCGGACCGCGGTCCTCCTGGGCGGCACCTTCTTCTTCACCTTCATCCCCGGGCTGTGGATCCACCGGCGTTGGCCGGAGCTGCTGCCCTTCATCGGCTACTGGCTCGTGATGGTCGTGGTGATGGGGCTCCTCTTCACCTTCCACGCTCCGCACGGCGCCTTCTACCACTCGGCGCCGGCCTGGCTGCCGTTCGCTCTGCCCATGGCGGTCGCGTCCCTTGGGCCGGTGGCGAGCTGGGTCGGGCGGCTGTGGCCGTTCCTGCGCCGCCCACAGACCCATCGCTTCCTGCTCGTGGTCGCGACCGCGGGGGCCATCGTGCTCTCGGTGGTGGGGTCGTCCGTCATCTACGGCCAGTGGGACCACTCGCACACCCTCGACGAGGCGGCGGCGGCCTTCTTCGAGGACCAGGGCGCCACCAGCGACGTGGTGATGTACGAGGACCCGGCGACCCTGGCCCTCCTCTCCGGCAACCCCGGCGTGGCCCCGCCGTTCGATCCCTACCCGGTGGTGGAGCGGGTGATCGCCGCCTACCACGTGAAGTGGGTGGTCGTCCAGCTCGCCCCGGGCGAGACGACCGACGCGCTCAACTTCTGGCCCGGCGCCGCCGGTGTGGATTCGGAAGGCAACCCCGCCACCTTCCTGCCTGCAAAGCCCGCCTTCGAAGTGCCCGGTGAGCTGCGCATCTACCGGGTGGTGGGCACGTGATCCTGCGTGGGACGACCCTGCGCCGGAGCCCGCTGGCCTGGGCCGGGATCGCGGTGTTGGCGGTGCTCATCGGCCTGGCAGGATGGACGGAGCTGACCCACGCTGCCTCGCTGAGCAGCGGCTCGGACATGGACGCCTACTGGAACGCGGCCCTCCGGCTGCGCCACGGCCAGACGCTGTATGCCCCGGGGGTCTCGAACGCCTCCGACCTGTACCGATACGCCCCGTGGTTCGCCTACGCCTGGATCCCGCTCACCTACCTGCCCAAGAGCGCGGTGCTGGCCGGCTGGATGGTCCTCTGCCTTGGCGCGGCCATCGCCAGCGTGGCGCCGCTCCTGCGGCACGGCCCGGCGGGCTGGGCCACCCTCGCCCTCCTGCTGCCGTTCCAGCTGGAGGGCGCGGCGTTCGGCAACGTCCAGCCCATCCTGGTGCTGGTCCTGCTGTGGGGCGTCGAGCGGCGCAGCGGTCCGCTGTGGGTGGCCCTGGCGGCGAGCCTCAAGGCGGCGCCCCTGGTCCTGGCGGTGGTCTACGCCGGGCGTCGCGAGTGGGGCCGCGCGGCGGTCAGCGTGGGGCTCACCGCGGTCCTGGTGGCTCCCATGCTCCTCTTCGACCTGGGCGGCTACTCAACGGCCATCGGCGGCGGGCAGATGAGCCTGCTGACCATCTCCCCCTACCTCTGGGTCGTGGCGGTGGCCGCCACCCTGGAGGCCATGTGGTTCCTGTCGCGGACCCGGTACGCCTGGGTGGCCGGATCCGTGGCGCTCATGGTCGCGCTGCCGCGGTTCCTGCTGTACGAGATCGGCCTTGTCCTCATTGGCCTGGCGCGGCGGCCCAGGGAGAAGCCATGAGCGGAGGCCGGGCTCGCGCACGGCTGGCGGGACGTGCCCTGCTCGTCCTCTCCGTGCTCGGCTGGGCCGTCTTCGCCTACGCCACGGTCTTCGCCATCACCACCGGCTGGCAGGAGACGACGGGCAACGTGCGCCAGGTCGACTGGCACGTCTACCTTGCCGGCGCACACGACCTGGTCGACGGGACCCTGTACACAAAGGCGCTGGCTCTGGGCACCTACCCGCTCTCCTCGCCGGAGTTCAACCTGCCGCCGCTCTCCGCGCTCTGGGCGCTGCCCCTGCTCCCGCTTCCGGTGGAGGTGGGCGGGGACCTCTGGCAGTTCCTGGCGGCCGCATCGATCGCCGTCGCGGGCCTGGCGGCCGCTGACCTGGCCGGGCTGCGCCGGCCCTGGACCTGGGCCGGCGTGGCCCTGGGCATGCTGTCGCTCACACTGGTCTACCTCGAGGGGCTGCACCTGGCGACCAACAACTATCTGGTCCTCGCCCTCGTGGCCGGCTTCGCCTGGCTCTTCCTGCGCCGCCACGAGCGTGCGGCGGGGGTGCTGCTCGGCATCGCCATTGGCACCAAGCTGTGGCCGGTGGTGCTGCTGGCGGTAGTCCTGCGCGAGCGCCGCTGGACGGTGCTCGCCTGGTGCGCGGGAGCGCTCGCGCTCCAGCTGCTCGTCTTCAGCGCCTGGCTGGGTCCCGGATCGTGGGTCGAGATGGCGCGGCTGATCCGGATCCACATCCCGCCGACCGGCATTCTCATTGGGCCAACCGCGGTCCATGGGTTGCGTGACGTGTGGAACGCCGGGCTCGGCATCGCGGTGGCGGTCCTTCTCCTCCTGATCCCGGCCAGGGGCAGGACCGGGATCGGGATCGCCATCGTGGCGGGGATGGCGCCGATTGCGAACCTGTGGGTGCACTACGCGCCCACGCTGCTCTTCGCCCTGGCCCTGCTCCTTGCTGCCGGATGGGCGTGGCTGCCTCGTGCTGCGGGGGGTAGGTCCGGTTCCCGGGAGGCGATCAGCTCCTGACCGGCTCCAGGAGCCGAACGGTCACCCACGCGAGCATCGCGACGAGTGCAGCATTACGCAGGACCAGCACCGTCACCGGCACCACGCTCAGCTGCAGGACGCCGTCGTACACAAACGGGAAGACGAGCGCGGTCAGGATCGCGGCGGCAATGCCCAGCCAACGCGGTGCCCCGGACAGCAGGACGGTCAGCGGCAGGAGCCAGACGATGTACTGGATCGACAGCACCCGGGTGGTGAGCATCAGGGCCAGCAGCAGCGCGGTCAGCGAGAGCGCCAGGGTCCGCGGGGAGGCGACACCCATGGTCCGCTCCCGGATGGCCCGGACCATGATCACCCCCAGGACCGCCAGCAGAGCCACCGCCTGGACGAACCCCAGCCAGGACAGGACCGAATCGGCCGATGGCGCGACAAGGTTGTAGGAGCCGAAGGCGAACACCACCCCTGGGTGCGGTGTCGCGCCCAGGGCCGCCAGCAGGCCGATGACGGATCCCGGCAGGGACTCGATCTGCAGGCCGCGCTCCGCCTGGAAGCGGAGCAGGTCGAACGGTGACGCCGGCGGGAAGAGGAGGTAGAGCCCGGCACCGATCCCCCCCACGATGGCGCAGGCGACAAGGGCTCGGGCGGCGTCCCGGCTGCGGCCCATGGCCCAGAACCAGGCGAGCACCGCGGGCAGGAGGACCACGGGATACAGTTTGAGGTCGGCCCCCAGGCCCAGGAGGACACCGGTGGTGACGGCG
>CAYVLM010000255.1:0-3547 GCA_964452225.1 uncultured Steroidobacteraceae bacterium
CCCATGGGCCAGGGCGGGCAGGGTGCGGAGGCAGGTGACGGCGGAGGGGCGCGAGGATGACCGCCTGGCTCTTCCTGCTTGGCGCGGCGCTCGCGGCGGTGGCCGCGTACCGGGTCGGGTGGCCGGCCTGGCGCGGGTACCAGGCCCGCGAGGCGCGGGACCTCAACGCCGAGCGCTACCTCGCCTGGCGCGGTCGGGCGCCGCGGGGCTCGCAGGCGTCGATGCGCGAGGGCCCGACCATGGCCGAGCGCCGGAGGCTGGTCATGGCCGGGGTGCTGGCGGCTGCCTCCCTGGTCTGCCTCATCGGCTTCTTCATCACCAGCTGATGGCCGGCTGAACGGATCTGCCCATGCGCGTGGAGCTGCTCTACACCGACGACGACCCCGGCTACATGACCACCCGCCAGAACCTGGTCGAGGTGCTCAGCGAGGACGCCTTCGAGACGCCGGTCCAGATGATCGCCGTCCACTCCCTGGCCGATGCCGAGCTGCTCGCCTTCCCCGGCTCGCCCACCATCCGCATCGACGGCGAGGACATCGACCCCGAGGGTGCGGGCGGGGTCGGCCTGGGGCTCCGCGACTACCCTGGCGACGGTTCGGTCCCCGGCAAGCGGCTGATCCGCGGCGCCGTGGAGCGGGCGCGCGGCTGGGGGCACGGCCGGCCGCGGTAGGCGGCTACACTCCGGAGCGGATGCTCGACGCACCTCTTCGGGCCTTCTTCCTGTGGCTTGCGCACCGCCGCTGGCTGGCGCGCCTGGCCCTCCGCACCCCCATCGCGCGACGGATGGCGCTGCGCTTCGTGGCCGGCACTACGCTGAACGACGCGGTCGCCGCGGTCCGTGCCCTCAACGCGGCGGGGATGAGCGCCACCCTGGACCACCTCGGTGAGTCGGTCACCGACCGGCGGACCGCCGAGCAGGCGGCTGCGGCAGCGGTGGAGACCATCGAGCGGATCGCGGCCGACGGGCTCGACGCGAACATCAGCGTCAAGCTGACCCAGATGGGGCTCGACCTGGGTCCCGACGTGTGCCGTGCGGTGTTTCGCCCGGTGCTCGAGGCCGGCAAGCGCCACGGGATGTTCGTGCGGGTCGACATGGAGGGCAGCGACTACACCCAGGCGACGCTCGACCTCGTCCATGCGATGCGCGCGGAAGGGTACGACACGGGACCGGTGATCCAGTCCTACCTGCGTCGGTCGACGGCCGATGTCGCGGCCCTCGCCGCCGAGAAGATGCGGGTCCGGGTCTGCAAGGGGGCCTACGCGGAGCCGGCCGAGATCGCCTGGCACGAGCGCGACGCCATCGGCCAGTCCTTCGTGGAACTCTGCCAGGCGCTCCTCGACGCGGACGCCTACCCCGGGGTGGCGACCCACGACCCCGAGATGATCGAGGCGGTCAGGCGCTACGCGGGCGAGCACTCGATTGCGCCGGACCGGTTCGAGTTCCAGATGCTGTACGGGATCCGCCGCGACCTGCAGCGGCAGCTGGTGGCGGACGGCTACCGCATGCGAGTCTACGTGCCGTACGGGACCGAGTGGTGGCCGTACTTCATGCGGCGCATGGCCGAGCGCCCGGCGAACGTCATGTTCGTGCTGCGCGGCCTCGTCGGAGAGCGCGGCAGGTCCGGCTGAGGCAGGGCCCCCCCGGGCCTGGGCATTACCCCCGGGCTGCGCGGTCACCGTCGGAGGGGTAGACTCGGGGGCGTTCTCATGAGCTCGTCCAAGCGCCCAAGCACCTCGAGCCTGCGGCGATTCATCAGCTCGCGACCCTATGTGCCGGTCGCCGAGATCCGGCGCCGATTCGGGCTGGACGACCCGGACACCATCTGCCGCATCGAGCGTGACGGCGAGGCCGCGTTCGTCGGCCTGCCGGACCGTGAGGCGCTCAAGCTCCAGGACCTCTGGGCCCGAGGAGAGGTGGGCCTGGAGCTTTCGGTGGAGGTCCACGCGCCGGTGGTGGTGGGCATCTATCCCATGCGGATAGCCCGCTATGTCATCGACGGGAACGGAGCCGCAGCTGGGAACGGCCGGAGCTTCCACACCAACGGCGTGCGTCCGCACGGTGCCCCGCCGCCGTACGCCAACGGGCGGCCGCCCGGAGACGGACGGCAGCGCCCGGTGCCGCAGCCAGTGCAGGCGTCGCCGCCTCCACAGGTCGCCCCGCCCCAGCGGGTGCAGCCGCCACCCGCCCAGGCGGCCCCCGCCCCGCCCGGCTCACCAGCCGAGACTTGACCGTCGTCCTCGTCTCCCGCGAGCTCCTCTTTTCCTCGCACATCGCCGGTGCGGCCGAGCGCCTCGGCGTGGACCTGGTTCGCGTTGACGATCCATCCGAGCTCCCGGAGCCCGCGGACGTGAGCCTGGTGCTGGTGGACTGGGCCGCCCGCGAACCCTGGTGGGGCGCGCGTCTGCTGGGGTGGTGCGCGCAGTCAACGGTTTCGGGCACGCCACGCACGCTGTTGTTCGGTCCGCACACCGATCTGGAGGCCCATGCGGCTGCCCGGGCGGCGGGGCTTGGGCCGATGTGGGCGCGCTCGAAGCTGCTGGCGGAGTTGCCAGGTCTGCTACGCGAGGGCTAATCCCCGCTCGGTTGCTTACGGTCCGGTAAGCGTTCCCTCTCGGGGAGATGCCGCCGGGTCCGTATGGACATCGGAGCATCCGCCGTGGGCACTGTGGAGGCGCTGCGGGTTGTGGTGTCGCGTGAGGTATTGACGTGTCCGATAGGGGGACCTAGGGTCATCGGAGACCGGTACGATCGGTCCAGCCGTCCGACCAGACGCCCACTGCCGAGCATCTGCTCGGACCCTACATCGGCACCGCTGCCCTGCTGTCATAGCACCGCCGCACCGGGGCTCGCCGATCAGCCCGCGGCTTGACGCGTTCCGCTGCGGCCTTCCGTGGTCTTCGTTGCGGGCGCGCCGAGCCGTGCTCCTCCGAGACCATCCTTCCAGTCCGGCAAGCAGAGGGGAAAGCGAGGGCAGACCAACGCGACACCTGACCCGGCAAGGCACGTCTCTCCGTGCCTACGTGCTCAACGTGGAGGAGGCATGAGTACTCACGTCATCTCCCCAGGAGACCTCGAAGCCCAGCTCCAGGCGCGAGCCGACTCAGCGAGAAGTCGACGCGCGCGCCCGCGAGCAGCCTCGGGTTCCAGACATACAAGTCGCAAGGTGCGTGGATTCACGGCCACGATCCTGGTCGGCATCCTGACGGTGGTTGCGGCTGCCGCCACGCTCGCGGTGCATGAACTCGTGTTCCAGCTGGATGGCGACGTTTCGGCCTCGAGCGGGACGCACCCTGCTAGTGCGACCGTCGACTGGAGCAGCATCTTCAGCGGCGGCGACTACACGGCGCCGTCT
The DNA here is from genome assembly GCA_964452225.1 of uncultured Steroidobacteraceae bacterium. Classification (GTDB taxonomy): domain Bacteria; phylum Chloroflexota; class Limnocylindria; order QHBO01; family QHBO01; genus CAVXEH01. The sequence continues at coordinate 3,354 of CAYVLM010000255.1, forward strand.
CTGACTCCGCCCGATACGACGTTGCCCACTAACTTCCTGGACGCGGCCTTCATCCAGGACTGGAGCGTGACGTCGACGGATGGTCCGTTTGCCAACTACGACGGCACGACGTACACCGGGGGCTCGAAGGACATCCAGCCGATCTCTGACTGGAGCTGCGTGGGCGCGAACAACGTCGCCAACAAAGGTGACAT
>CAYVLM010000256.1:0-3534 GCA_964452225.1 uncultured Steroidobacteraceae bacterium
CACACCTGATAGGATGGCGCCCGGATGTCGACACAGGACCCACCGACCCGCAACGCCCTACCGGAGGTCGCTCTCGACGCGCGCCTGGTCGATGCGGCCGTGGCCGTCCTGGCGGACGTGGGCTGGGACGGGCTCACCCAGGAGCGCGTCGCCGAGCGCGCCGGCATGTCCCGCGTCACCACCTGGCGTCAGGGGGTCACCCGCGAGCGGCTGATCGGCGCCCTGCTCGACCGGCTGGGTGCCGACTTCCGCGAGACGCTCTGGCCGGTCCTGACGGCCGACGGCAGCGGAGCGAAGCGCCTGCGGCTTGGCCTCGGCGGACTCTGCGACGTCGTCGACCGCCACATCCCGCTTCTCCTTGCGTCGGATCGCGCATTCCACCACGGCTTCAGGCAGCAGCACGGCGCCGCCGGCGTGAACTTCGTCGACCCGTTTGCGCGGTTTCTGTCCGAGGGTGCGGGGGACGGAAGCCTGCGGTCGATGGAGGGCGACGCGGCCGAGACAGCCGAGGTGGTGTTCAACACGGTCTGCTGGACATATCTCCACCTCCGTAGCGCCCACGATGTGCCAGGCGAGCGTGCGCGAGATCTGGTGATCGATCTCGTGCTGCGCGGACTAACCGCTGGCAGCTGAGCATTCGCGGGCGGGTCGCTCGCGCCGCAAGAAAGTGAGGCAGGTATGAAGTTCGGCGTCGTTACCTCGTTCGGATCGGTTCATGACTACCTGGAGATGGCGCGCGAAGCGGAGGCAAGCGGGTGGGACGGCGTCTTCGCCTGGGACGACATCTCGGTGGACCGCGGCGGCGTGTTCGATCCGTGGGTCGTGCTGGGAGCGATGGCCACTGTCACCGAGCGGGTCACGCTGGGCGCCATGGTCTTCTCCCTGGCGCGTCGCCGCCCATGGAAGGTGGCGCACGAGACCATCACCGTCGATAACCTGTCGAACGGGCGCTTCGTCCTGCCTGTTGGTCTGGGTGGCACGTGGGACGGCGGCTATTCGCGGGTCAGCACTGAGGATCCGTCGCGACGGGTGCGTGCGGAAAAGCTGGACGAGTGCCTGGACATCCTGGAGCTCGCGTGGTCCGGCGAGACGGTGAGCTATCACGGGACCCACTACTGGATGGAGGACCTCTGGTTCGACCCGCGGCCCGTCCGGCGCCCACGCATTCCCGTGTGGCCGGTGGGCGCCTGGCCGTACCCGAAGTCGCTGCGCCGAGCGGCACGCTGGGACGGCGTCATCGTCTCCGACATGTCGGAGACGAGCGACGACGAGCCGGCCCTGCCCGACGCGGTCGCGGGGGTCAGATCCTGGATGGCCGAGCACCGCCAGTCGTCCGGGCCGTTCGACATCGTCACCCAGGGCATCACCTCCGGGACGGATCATGCGGCCAATCGAGCAAAGCTCCAGCCGCTGGTCGAAGCCGGCTCGACCTGGTTCATTGAGAGCCGATGGGAGTCTGACCAGTCGGTCGGCACGCTCCGCGAGCGCATTCGGCAGGGTCCACCGCGGCTGTAACCGCTCCTGGTAAACAGGCTCCAGGCGCGCACATCTCCCGGCTCTCAGTGTGTGCAGGTTGCCGTGTGGCCGCACGTGGTGAGTGTCATGCGAGCGCCCGCCGCAGTTCATCGAGCAGCGCGGGCGAGACCATCAGCTCAAACTCGCCGGCCTGCCAGGCGAGCAGCAGGCGAGCCGGGGTCCCGGTCGGCGAGAGGATGCCCGAGATGAGGACGGTGACGTCGAGGACGGCGCGCACCGCCGGCTACGGGGCGGAACGGCGACTGCCATCGAGGTCCCGTCTCCCTGATCCACCGCCTGCCCAGTCTCCGTGCCGCGCTGTCGCCAATGATCTGTCGCATTGCCTTGTGTGACCTCGCGGGGCCGCGATGGGCTGCCAACCGGACCTTGGCTTGGAGCAGACGGCGGCGGATGGTGCACAGGCGGAGGCTCGCGCGGTGAGGCGCGCGACCCAGGGAACACGGAGGCGGGCACTATGCGCGGGAACCTCGAGCACTGGGCACGGATCGCGACGGCCCTGATCTTCGGCCTCGCTGCGGCAGTCACCGTCCTCGTCGCGTTTCAGGAGCGTGCGACCGCCGACTTCCTCGCGGACCTGGCCCGAACCCCGGTGCTGGGGCGTGACACCGGCAGCGCTCCCTACTACGCCGCCTTCTGGTTCGACATCGGTCTTGCGCTCGTGCTGGTGGTCACGGCCGTGCTGATCGCGAGGATCGGAGGCCGGACCTGGTTCGGCGTCGGCCTCCTCGTCGCCGCTGTCGGGTCGGGGGTCGGCCTGGTCGCCCTCCTCTCCGCGCACGCCGAGGTCCGGACCGCGGTGCCCCTGCCGGCGGTGGCGGGCGTCCTCGTCGGGCTGGGCGCTCTTGGGCTCGTCACGAGCCTCATCGGCCTCGCCTCATCAGCGGAGCTTCCGTTCCGGCCGCCCGCCAATCCGTCGGTCCCGCCCTGGCATCAGGCGGGGTAGGCGGGGCGTAGCCAGCCGCAAGTCGCTCGCCGTGCCGCGTCCCCGCTTCCGTGCATTGGCAAGAGCCGACTGACGGCTCGGTTGGTCAGGCGTAGGAGGATCGGGGTCGACTCAACCTCTCCAGAAGGACCGCACGTCGATCAACCGCGGAATGGGGTGCCATCGAGCACGGATGCCAAGGATCTGCCGGCCTGCCCGTTCGGGATGGGGCGGCAGGCAGCGCCGCGGATCAGAAGGGCGGTGACGGCGGGACAGGCGGAGAGACATACCCGTCGAGGAACGTCCGGTCTCGCACCGGTTGGGGCAAGGTCACGATGGCGGGGGTGCCTGGTCCGAGCGGGCAGGTGACGGTCCCCGTCAGCGGGCGCACGCCGATGGTGATGGTGATGGTGTCCGGGGCGTATTCCACCACCGGCGCCGACATTCGTCCGGTGACCGGGCTCCCGCCGTTGCAGGCGACTTCCCAGACGAGGATGTGCAGCTCGATGGTTGAGGCATCCGGGGCGGCATAGTCAGGATCGAAGGCCCAGTACGCCGGGCCGAACTCCTTCGAGATCTGGATATTGACAGTGCAGCCGCCCGCGCCAGCCGGCCGGAACCCGCCGTCATGGGTGACCAGCACGTACCACCAGGCGGGGGGTGTCGCATCGGTGTGAGCCAGGAAGAGCGCTCCGCTCTGGTCCTGCTGGGCGAGGAGCCACCCCAGGCGGCCCAGGTCTTGCTCGAAGTCGAACATCGTGAACGCCTTCCGCAGGGCGTCGTACAGCGGACCCGACTGCTTCTCGGCGCCGGTCGGGGTATCCAGCGCCGAGGCTGGGAAGGTGCGGTCCAGGAAGCCGCAGGTCAGGAGGGCATCGGGTGCCGCATCGAGGGCCGTGGGGAGCTGCTCGGGAGCCCCGCCAGAGGGCGCGCCAGTGTCGATCGAGCCCCAGGAGACGTGGGTCCAGCAACCCGACGCGGACCTGGCTGCTTGCGAGCGGCAGCAACACCGGCAGCGACAGGGACGCGCGATGGTGAACGCCGAACCAGCCTGATCGGCCGATCTCAGCGCAAGG
>CAYVLM010000257.1:0-3510 GCA_964452225.1 uncultured Steroidobacteraceae bacterium
CCCCACCGCATGGCGTCGACGCGACGAGCTCCCCGGCGACGCCCCGGCCTTCGTGGCCTACGTGCAGCGCGAGGCGATCGCTCCGATCTCGATCCACGCCAGCTACCTGATCAACCTGGCCGGGCGCGCCGAGCCGTTCGCCTCGCAGTCGCTCGCCGGCCTGGTCCACGAGGTGCAGCGCGCCCCGGCATACGGCGCAACGCTCGTGAACACGCACATCGGCTCCCACCGCGGAGATGGGCACGCAGCCGGGATCCGGCGCATCGCGATCAGCGTCACCTCGGTCCTGGCCCGGACACCACCCGGCGTGCGCCTGGTCCTGGAGAACAGCGCCGGCGGCGGTGACAACCTGGGCTCCACCATCGAGCAGCTGGCCGAGATCCTTGCCGGCGTCGCGGCGCACGATGGGGACGGCGCACCGGCACTGGCCTTCTGCCTCGACACCGCCCACCTGTGGGGCGCCGGGTACGACATCGGCGTGGCGGAGGGTGCCCGGGCGGTCATCGATCGCTTCGACGAGCTCATTGGCCTGGATCGTCTTGCGCTCGTCCACCTCAACGACTCGAAGTCCGAGCTCGCCTCGCGGAGCGACCGCCACGAGCACCTGGGGGGCGGCCGGATCGGGCTCGCCGGGCTGGCGGCCTTCCTGCGCGACCCGCGCCTGGCGCACGCCACCTTCGTCCTCGAGACGCCGGGGACCGAGGAAGGGTACGACGCGGTGAACCTGCGCCGGGCGTGGCTGCTCTATCGCGGGGCAACGGAGCTGCCCCCGCTGCCGGCGGCGGCGTTCAGGCTGAATCGGCGCGCGTCCCGCGCCGTGCACCCTGGGAGCTAGGAAGGAAGGGAGCGGAGGCGCCTGTCAGGCGCCGCGCGAGAGCCCGGGGCGGTTGGCGCCGTTGGCGCCGTTGCCCCGGATGCGCCGCGTGCGCAGGGTGATGTACGCCTGCATCAGCTCGCGGACGTCCTGCTCGCTGAGGAGGTCGTCGCCGCGGAGCGCGTACTCGACGCGGGTCGTGGGCAGGAGCTGCCGGGCGGAGAGGTTGGCGAAGTAGGCGGGGCCCTCGGCCTCGTCGCGGATCTCGCGCAGGCCCTGTGCCAGCTTGGTGGCGGTGCCCAGCGACGGCATGCGGTCACCCTTGATGAGGCGCGAGATGGTGGAGTGGTCGACGCCCGACTGCAGGGCGAGCTGACGCTGGCTCATCTTCTTCTCCTTCAGCTGGCTCCGCAGCCAGTTGTTGAAGGAGCGGGGCGACTGGAACGTCATGCCGCTGAACACCTTTGTCGACGCAACCGGTGCTGGGCGCACGGGTGGTGCGTGGAAGCACCCGCAGCATGGCCGGGCAGCGCGAAGGCCTCAATAGGCCGAAGGTACCGAGAGCTGGCCAATGGTCGTGCACCCCCTTCCAGGCCCGTCGAAAATCCGGCGGCGCGATCCTCAGCGAGGCTGAGTGCCAGGAGGGATGCTCACCGATGCCGCGGTGCGGTGCGAGCGCCCAAGGACGCCGCCGCCCGAGCTCCCGTGCGCGCGGCGCACCATGCCGCTGAAGGCGTACGCGATACCGCCGAGCACGATCACCGTCACGATGCTGATCCCGCGGTCCACGAGCGCCACCGCGGTGGCCGCGTCGTGCGGAACCCCGTAGATGAGCAGCGCGCCGATGATGCCGGCCTCCACGAACCCCACGCCCGCCGGCGTGAGCGGGATGGCGGTCAGCAGGGCCGCCGCCAGGGCCACGAAGGTCGAGGCGCTGATGCCCAGGTGCGCATCCGGCAGGCTGAGGGCCTGGATGACGAAGTAGACGCGGGCGCCCTCCAGCAGCCAGATCGCGCCGGTCATGACCAGGATGACCGGGATGGCGCGGGCGGTGAGGGCGCCGGTGCTGCCCTCGTGGAAGCGCGCGTACAGGTCACGAGCGCGCTCTGGAAGGAACCGCGTCAGGCGCGTCCCGTAGAAGCGCAGCGCCACCACGAAGAGCACGAGCAGCAGCGCCACCACGAAGCCCGCGATGAAGAGCGCGTCGATCTCCGGTCGGTTCCGTCCGCGGAAGCTCCAGTAGCCCGCGGCCAGGGCCAGGCCAAAGATCACGATGACGTCCGCGATCCGTTCGATGAAGACGGTCCCCACCGTCCGCGAGGCGGAGCCGCCGTAGTTGCCCTTGAGGAGCCACGCGCGGTACAGGTCGCCGAGCTTGGCCGGCACCAGGCAGTTCACGAACCACGAGAGGAAGAGGATCTCGGTCGCCGGCGCCAGGCCAATGCGGGTCCCGGCGCGCTGGAGGATGAACCGCCATCGGGCGCCGCGAATGGGGAAGGTCAGGTAGTAGACCCCCAGGGCCGCCAGAAGGAACCACACGTTGGCCCCGGAGATCTGCGACCACAGGTCGCTCCACTGGAGCTTGAGGACGAAGACGAGGAGGAAGGCAAGGAGGGCCAGCCCAAAGGCGATGGAGGCGATCGTCCGCACGTTGAGGAAGCGCCGCGAGAGGCTGATCTCCTGCTCGGGGATCTCCTCCGAAGCCGGAGCGTCAAGGAAGTCGCCGACCTCGTAGAGCGCATGCCCCTGCTGGCGCGGCTCATCCGGGCGGCTGTCCGACCGGCGGTCCGGGCGCCCCGGATCAGGCATCGTCGGAGGGGGGCCCCGGCTGGCTGAGGCCCGGGGTGGGGAGCTCGCGCCCGAGCCAGCGTCGGACGACCTTGCTCCACACCGCGTACCGGGTGGTGAGGTGGACGAACATGGTGGAGCGGCTGCCGTGCCACTCGTTCTCCGGCAGGACCGCCTTGAGCTGGGCGGCATCGGCGAAGGGCGGCAGCGCGTTGAAGCTCATCGCCACCTCGTATCCCGCGTGGGAATCGGAGCAGGCGATCCCCGGGATCCCGTAGCGCGCCGCAAGCTCGGCGGCGCGCTGGTTGTGACGCTGGAAGGTGACGCGGCTGTTGAAGACCTCCACGGCGTCGATCTTGCCGGCATCGGCCAGGCGTGTCAGTGGTACTTCTGCGATATGCGAGCCGCGGAATGGGTCGAACGGGTGCGGGATGCTGACGAGCCCGCCCTGGGCATGGATCTCGTCCGCCGTCTCCTCGGCCGAGAGGCCGCGAGGAATGGTCCGCTGCAGGAAGATGCCCACCACCTCGCCGTCGGCGGTGCTCACCTCCTCGCCCAGGATGACCGTCAGGCGGTCGTCAACGCCCATGCGCTGCGCCGCCTCGCGCACCGCCACCGCACCCTCCACGTTGTTGTGGTTGGTGACCGCAACGTGGGTCAGGCCGCGGTCCATGGCCGCGCGGATGAAGGTCTCCTCGTCCAGCACCGAGTCCCGCGAGTAGCGGGTGTGGATGTGGAAGTCGGCGAAGACGCGCGGCGGCCGGTCTCCCCGTCCGGTCCTCTCCCGTTCCTCCCCTTCCCGGCCCTGCTCGGAGGCGGCGACGGTGGGCGCCGCCACGCTCATGAGCTGCTCACCAGGCTCTTGCGGTAGGTCGCGTAGTGCTCCAGGGCCATGCCCGTCCCGACCG
>CAYVLM010000258.1:0-3495 GCA_964452225.1 uncultured Steroidobacteraceae bacterium
GGCGAGAGCCGCCTCCCGGCGCCATTGCCGCGCGCGTCCTGCGCCTGGCCATCGGGCCTCCGGCGCCGAGCGAGGAGCGGATCTCGGCGCTCGCTGCAGCGGCGACCGGACCCGGTGGTCGCGTTGTCGAGCTGGGGCGTGGCCGCTCGGCCACCCTGCGCCGTCATCGGCTCCGAATCGAGCGGCCCGAGGAGATGCCTCGGGCATGACCCATCCGTACCGTCCGCGCGCATAGGAGATGGGAGCCCGCGCCGACTGCCGGATGGGCCGTTGGTGCGGGAACCGGCGCCCACCTATACTGGCGCTGCCTGCACGCCCGCAGGCCGGCACGCGACCGCTTCACGCAGTTTCGTGTCGATCCGCACGGAGGCAGAGAAGAGACCTACCTTGAGCAGCCGACTCGTCCGCAACAGCGTCGTGCTCGTTGTCCTTGCCGTCTTCGGGCTTGCGCTGCTGTGGACGTATCTCGTCGACAGTGGCTCGAGCCAGCCCTACACCTACAGCCAGCTCCTTACGGCGGCAGCCAACCACCAGGTCAAGGCGATCACCCAGGACGGCACCAAGCTGACCGTCGACCTGGCGGGGGGCTCGCAGCAGACCGTCATCATCTCCGACGTCGGGAATCCCACGCCCTACAAGGACGTCTGCGACGCGGCCGGGTACTCCTACCCCAACGAGTGCAGCGGGCAGATCACCTACAACGCGGTCGAGGCCAGCGCGGCGGGGAGCATCATTACCACGCTCCTGATCTCGATCCTTCCCGTGCTCCTCATCGGCGCCTTCATCTTCTTCATGATGCGCCAGGCGCAGGGCACCAATAACCAGGCCATGAGCTTCGGCAAGAGCCGGGCGCGCATGTTCCTCGGCAACAAGACGGTCGTGACCTTCCTGGACGTCGCCGGGGTCGACGAGGCGAAACAGGAGCTTACCGAGGTGGTCGAGTTCCTGAAATACCCCGAGAAGTTCAACTCGCTCGGCGCGCGAATCCCGCGCGGCGTGCTGCTGGTCGGACCGCCGGGCACAGGCAAGACCCTGCTGGCCCGTGCCGTCGCCGGCGAGGCGGGCGTCCCCTTCTTCAGCATCTCCGGCTCGGAGTTCGTGGAGATGTTCGTGGGCGTCGGGGCGTCCCGCGTCCGTGACCTCTTCGAGCAGGCCAAGCGCAATTCTCCGTGCATCGTCTTCGTGGACGAGATCGACGCGGTTGGCCGCCAGCGCGGCGCAGGCCTGGGCGGATCGCACGACGAGCGCGAGCAGACCCTGAACCAGATCCTGGTCGAGATGGACGGCTTCGACACGAACACGAACGTGATCGTGGTGGCTGCCACCAACCGGCCCGACGTGCTCGACCCGGCGCTCCTGCGCCCCGGGCGTTTCGACCGCCAGGTGGTGCTCGACCGGCCCGACATCAAGGGACGACGCGAGATCCTCAGCGTCCACATCAAGGGCAAGCCGCTTGACAAGACGGTCGACCTCGATGCGCTGGCGCGGCGCTCGCCTGGCTTCTCGGGGGCCGACCTGGCCAACCTCGTCAACGAGTCCGCCATCCTGGCTGCGCGCCGCAACAAGAAGAGCATCGGGATGGCCGAGTTCAACGAGGCGATCGACCGGGTGGTGGCCGGTCCGGAGCGGCGCAGCCGGATCATCACCGAGGAGGAGAAGGAGATCATCGCCTACCACGAGGGCGGGCACGCCGTCGTGCAGCGGGTGCTTCCCAAGTGCGACCCGGTGTCCAAGGTGACGATCGTCTCGCGCGGGATGGCGCTGGGCTACACCATGAGCCTGCCGGAGGAGGACCGGTACCTCCACTCCAAGTCAGAGTTCGAGGACAAGCTCGCGGGCATGCTCGGCGGCAACGTGTCGGAGCAGCTCGTGTTCGGCGACACCACCACCGGCGCCTCGAACGACCTCGAGAAGGCAACGAACCTGGCGCGGGCGATGGTGACCCAGTACGGCATGAGCGACAAGCTCGGGCCGCTGACCTTCGGCAAGAAGGAGGAGATGATCTTCCTTGGCCGGGAGATCAGCGAGCAGCGCAACTACTCGGATGAGGTCGCCGCCAAGATCGACGCCGAGGTGCGGGAGATCATCGACCGTGCCTACGAGCGGGCGAAGGAGGCGCTGACCACCCACCGCGAGGTGCTGGACCGTCTCGCCGCGCTCCTCAAGGAGAAGGAGACGATCGAGGGCGACGAGTTCGAGGCCCTCTTCGCCGGCGTGCTTCCGCCTCGCTCGGAGAAGGTGACTCCCAAGAAGCTCGGCAGCGCCGACGCCGGAGGGGAGAAGCCTGCCGCCGAGGGCGAGGACGGCGAGGGGGGCCCGCGCCGACGCCGACGGGGACCCGCTCCACAGCCCGCTTAGCGCTCACCTTTCTCGGTCTCCTGGCCCGTCTGCCATCAGGCCACCAGCCACGCTTGTGCGCCGATGGCGGAGCAGCCCGTCTGCCATCAGGCCACCAGCCAGGGTGGTAGAGCGGTGAGGCTCGACCGCGCGTACCAGCCGGCCGTTGGTAGTCCTATCGGGTCATTGGGTCCGTAGGAGGCGGATCGTATACTCGGCGCGTTGCGTGCAGGCACACCCTGCACCCCGCAGTCACGAAGCTTGATGGGAGCCTGCCATCCCGATGATCGACGAGCCGCTCACCACACCCCAGGCCGCCCCCAGCGACTGGAAGCTGGAGGTCGGGGAGGGGACCCTTGCACCCCGCTCGGCGCTCGACGTGCTGACCAACCTGAACGAGCGCGTCGCCTCGGGCAAGGTCGAGGAGTTCATGCCCATCGCGACCGGCTTCGTCCCGCTGGACAAGACGATCGGTGGCGGCATGCGGCCCGGCGAGCTGATCCTGATCGGCGGCGCCCAGGGCGCGGGCAAGACCACGATCGCGCTGCAGATGGCTCGCAACATCGCCGCCGCGGGCCAGGCGAAGGTCCTCTACATCTGCTTCGAGCATGATGAGGAGTACCTGATCCAGCGCCTGATCGCCATGGAGTCGGCGCTCGCCCACCTCCCGCAGAAGTCCGGTGCGGTGAAGATCCAGGACGTCAAGAAGGAGGTTCTGGGCAGCTACACCGCGTCGGCCGAGACCGGCCAGCGGGCCAAGCTCGGCGCCAACCCCCGGCTGCGCCCCTCCCTCGAGCGGATCGCCCGCTACGGCAGCAACCTGTACCTGATGCGCGGCACCGCCACGCACAGCACCATCGAGAACATCCGGCAGCTGGTGGCCGAGCATCGCGACGCGGATGGGCAGCGCCTCGTGCTGGTGGTCGACTACCTCCAGAAGGTTCCGGTCATCCCTGAGCCGTCAGACGAGGCGGAGAAGGTGACCCGCATCGTGGGCGGGCTGAAGGACATCGCCCTGGCGCTCGAGTTGCCGGTGATCGCCATCGTGGCCGCGGACCGGGAGGGCCTCAAGGCCAAGCGCCTGCGCAACCACCACCTGCGCGGCAGCAGCGCCATCAACTACGAGAGCGACATCATCCTGATCATGAACGACAAGTA
>CAYVLM010000259.1:0-3494 GCA_964452225.1 uncultured Steroidobacteraceae bacterium
CGGAAGAGCACGCTGAGCAGCAGCCCCACGATCAGCAGGGCACCGAACGTCTCGTGCAGCCGCGCGGTCTCCAGATCGATCATGGCGATCGCCCGCGCCTGCCCGCTGGCCCCCAGCTCGGCGGAGCGCAGGACGACGACGAGCAGTGGCAGGGAGAGGATCGCGACGAGCGTCGCCGGCGGCAGTGCGCCGAAGGCCACGGAGAGCCCCAGCGCGATGTAGGCGCCCAGGGTCAGGGCCAGGTACGAGTAGTGCGCCCAGGTCCGCCCGATCTCGCTCGACAGGGTCGCGATCCCGGCCCGCGTGTCCTCGCTGATGTCCCGCCACTCGTTGCCGTGGAGGATGGCCGCCACCAGGAGCCCAATGGGGACCGAGAGGACCAGCGCCACCGGCGACCAGGTGCCGGAGGTCGCGTAGTAGCCGCCCAGCGTCATCAGCGGCCCCATCTGCAGGAAGACCAGTGGCACGCCCATGGCCCGGAACTTGTACTGGAAGGGAGGCGCCGTGTAGAAGTAGCCGCCCACCAGGCCGATGAGGCCGAGGAGTGCGATCGGCCATCCGCGAGCCGCGATGAGGCCGATGCCCACGATCGCCGCCAGCACGAAGGCCGCGATTCCCACCCGGTAGGCTGCCGCCTCGCTGATCCTGCCCTTCACGATGGCGTGGCTCGCCCGGGGAGACGTGATGGCGTCGATGCCGTGGCGCACGTCGTAGATCTCGTTGATGATGTTCGTGCCGGTGTGCAGCAGCACCCCGCCGGCCAGGGCAGCGACGAAGAGCGGCAGGTTGAATCTGCCGTCGACCCAGGCCAGCGCCCCGCCCGCGGCGACCGGGATCACCGAGGCGGTGTACGCGAACGGCCGTGCGATCTCGTAGAGGGCACCCGCCCGCCGCCGGACCCGCTCCCATGGCGTTCGAAGATCGGTCATGGCCGCCGCTGCCACCGACGCCGCGGGCTGCTCGACCGGGGTGGACCCGGCCGGGGCAGGTGCGGCATGTCCGGCACCCTCGGGGATGCGGCCGTAGATTCCCGCCGCGTCGAGGAGCGCCGTGACCTGGGACTTCTCCTGGACCACCGGCTGCAGGAGCGGCAGATCCAGCCCGGCCTCCTCCTGGAAGGCAAGCGCGCCCGTCGCGACCTGGTCGCGCGTGCCGCACAGCATGAACGCATCGAGCAGCTCGTCGGGGATGAGGCCCGCAGCGGTATGGAACTCCTCCGCCCGCCAGGCTGCGGCGATCCGGTCGCGTAGCTCGCGCTCGAACCCGGCGCGGGCCAGGCTGATGTCGGAGAGGACGCTCATCATGTAGATCACGAACGGCTCGCGCTTGGCGCGGTTCAGCGCCTCGCGACGGCTGTTGTCCACGAGCGAGAGCAGGTACCCGGCAGCCTCGACCGCGCCCTCAGTCCTGCCAGCATCGGCCTCGGCGCGGCGCAGGCGGCCGATGATGCCCCGCAGCGAGTTGATCGACTCGGCGGGCCTGGCCAGGTAGCCATCTGCCTTCTCGCCGGCGAGCGCCACGAACTCCTTGCGGTAGGCGGCGATCACGAGCGGGATCCGGTGCGGCGGAGCGAACATCGGCTGAATGGGCGGCAGCCCCTCGGTCGCCGACGGGAGGCGCTCGCCGGCCCACAACGTGCGGAGCTGGTCCATGGACCGGCTCACGTGCGCCACCGCCTCGTGCGGGTTGTACGGGATCCCCATCTGCTTGAGGCGCAGGGGGAGGCCGGTCCCCATGCCCATCACGATCCTGCCGGGCGCCATCTCGTCGAGGGCGGAGCCGGTCATGGCCAGGACCACCGGGTGGCGGGTGAACGGGTTCACCGCGCCGAGCGCGATCCGGAACCCGTCGTCGCGCTCGTCGGCGCCCAGCTCCGAGGCGATGGCCGACACGAAGGTGACCGCGTCGCGCTCGAAGTACGAGTCGTGGATCCACACCGAGTCGAGCCCTGCCCGCCGGGCCTCCCAGCTCCAGGCAACCACCTCGTCGACTTCGCCGCGGGCTGCCAGACCCAGCCCGACCCGCCGTGCCAACCGGTCCATCCGCAGGCTCCCGTGCGTCTCCCTAAATTCGCTACCAAAGACTAGCAGATTCCGCGCCGTCGTCCGGGCGAACGGTGACCCCGAGCCGGCGGCTCAACCCCCGACGGCCCCACTCCATGACCACGTCATGGTTGTGGACGAAGACCGGACGGGCGATCGGGGCCAGGGCGTTCATCCACCATCGCGTCGTCCGGACGTCCCAGGCGTAGGTGACCCGCGTGCGCCCGTCCCCGTCGCGCAGGGTCCAGGTGCCGACCCCCTCGAGCTCGCCGCGCGCCCGCCCGGTGACCAGCAGCGGCGCCTCGATCCCGGTGACCTCCACGTCAAATGCCAGCGAGTAGGGCAGCGCGCTCCGGAAGACGAAGCGATGGACGGCTCCGATCCCGCGGTCGTCGCCACGCTCGACCAGCGTCACCCGTCGCAGCCCGCGCCACCAGCTCGGCCAGTCCTCGACGCGAAGGAGGGCATCGAAGACCGCCCCGATCGGGGCATCGACGCTCCACCGGGTCAGGAATCGGTAACGGGCCATCGCGGGTCCATGCGGGGCGGCATCGGTTCGGCTCCACCCTACCCGAACATGCCCGACGGCGGAACCCGCGGGCCCACGTCCGACCGGCGGCCCTGCCAGACCCGACGCGCGTCCGACTCGTCAGATGCTGCGGTGATGCGCGTCAGGCAGCTCCCGCCGACCTGCTGGCCGTTCCGGGTGGCCTTCCTGAAGGTGAACCGGCTCAGCGCGGAGCCGCCAGCAGCCAATGGAGTCGTCTTGCGCGCACCAGGACGGCAGGCGACGAGTCGGTGGAAGAAGCCCGGGCTCGGCGCGTCACGGGAGCCTCGGTCGATCCGGCTCGCGGCCGCGCATCGTGCCGGAGGTACCCGGGCACCCCGGGCCGTTCGTCGTGTGCACCCGCGCACCCTTCCGGGACGTGCTTCCCATCCACATTCGGCGCCCGCGCGGGTAGGGTCTTTCCCAGGGCCCGGAGTGGCACCCGCCGCCTGGCCGAGGCCCCGCCGGGAGCTCTGCCATGACCATCAATCGAACCATCGTTCCAGCCAGGACCCTCGTCGGCACCGCTGCGGTTGCGGCCCTGATCGGAACCCTGCTGGCACCGGTGGCCTCCGCGCGCGCCGCGACAGGCGCGGAGCTCTTCATCAGCGAGTACGTCGAGGGCACCGGCACGAACCAGGCGATCGAGATCTACAACCCGACCGATGTCACGGTCAACCTCTCGGCGAGCGGCTACAGCCTGGCCTTCTACATGGACGGCAGCACCTCCCTCGGCGGAGGCGCCATGCTGTCCGGCACGCTGGCGCCCGCGGCGACCTGGGTGATCACCCCCACCGACGCAAGCGGCGCGCTGCTGGCGAAGGCCGACCAGACTGCCGGGACCAGCGCCGAATGGTTCGACGGCAACGACGTCGTGGTCCTGAGCCATGGCGGCACGGCGGTGG
>CAYVLM010000260.1:0-3490 GCA_964452225.1 uncultured Steroidobacteraceae bacterium
GGACTGCCAGCGGATGATCGATCCCGGCCGCCGCCAGGCGCCGGAGGTTCTCGGCCAGGGGCGCCAGCCTGGGAACCACCGTTCCAGGCCGGACCACCTCGTCGGGATGCGGCTCGAAGACGAGCGCCACGCTCGCCGCGGAGCGGGCACGGGCAGCGTCCACGGTTGCTCCGACGAGCGCCAGGTGGCCTCGATGAACCCCGTCGAAGGCGCCCATGCAGACCGCCGCCGGACCGATCCGGGGCAGCGCCCCGATGGCATGGACCGTCGTTCCGGGGATCATCGGCCCGTCTTACCCACGACCTTCTCGGGTTGGAGGACGCCCTCGTCGAGCCGTCCGATGCCGAGCAGCTGTTCGTCGCGGAAGACCGCGTGGCGACCATCTCGCGGCGCTTCCGCCGGCCGGATCGTGGCCCCGTGGCAGAACCGTTCGGCATCCCCGGGCTCGAGGTCCAGCCGTGGCAGGTCCAGCAGCCTGCCGATTGGCAGGACCGCTTCCCCCAGCCTGCCGGCAGACGCAAGCTCCTCGAGCCGCCCGGGAGGCAACGCCTCGTCCGCCCGCAGCCCGGCCGCCTCGGTGCGGCGCAGCGCCGCCAGGTAGCCGCCGCAGCCCAGCAGCTCGCCGAGGTCGCGAGCGAGCGAGCGGACGTAGGTCCCCGAACCGCAGCGCAGGTCGATCACCCCGTCGAGCGCATCGGGGCCTGCCTCCCAGCCGAGCACGTCGATGCGCTCGATGAACACCGAGCGGGCCGGCAGCGCCACCGCCTCGCCCGCCCGGGCCACCCGGTAGGCTGCCCGTCCACCGACCTTGCGTGCCGAAAAGGCGGGCGGACGCTGCTCGATGACGCCAATGAAGCGACCCAGCGCCCCGGTCGCCTCATCCACGGAGGGCAGCTCGGTGCTCGATCGCTCGAGAGGACCCTCCCCATCGTCGGTCGCGGATCTCCATCCGAGGCGGATGCGCGCCTCGTAGCGCTTCGCCCCGCCGGTCATCTCCTCGCTGAAGCGGGTCGCCGCCCCGACCAGGATCGGGAGGACGCCGGATGCGAGCGGGTCCAGCGTGCCGGCGTGCCCGATGCGACGCGTGCCGGTCAGCCGCCGCAGGAGGCTCACCATGTCGTGCGAGGTGGGGCCGACGGGCTTGTCGAGGTTAACGACTCCCATCATCGCCGGCCGCTCCCCGGTCGAGCTCGAGCTCGCATGCCGCCAGGAGCCGCTGCCGCGCCTCGTCCAGCGTGCCGTCGATGGTGCAGCCGGCCGCCCTGGCGTGGCCGCCCCCGCCGAACTGCGCCGTGATGGTCACCGCGTCCGCCCCCTCCCGCGTCCGCACGCTGACGCGCACCCGGCCGGGCTCGACCTCCTTGAACAGAACGTTGATGACCGCGTCGCGCGTCGTGCCGAGCAGGTCGACGAAGCCCTCGGACGCATTCGGCTCGCAGCCGGTCTGATCGAGCATCGCCCGGGTCATGGCCGCGTGGACGATCCGCCCGTCGCGCCGCTCGGCCATGCCCCCCAGGATCAGCCCCCACAGGTGCAGGACCTTGAACGGCTTGTCGGCATAGACCGCCCGGTTGATATCGGACAGCGGGGCCCCCGCGGCCACGAGGTCGGCGGCCACCCGCAGCGTTCGCGGCGTCGCGTTCGGGTGGGCGAAGGTGTGCGTGTCCTGCACGATGCCGGTCATCAGGATCGTTGCGAGCTCTGCATCGAGCCTCACGCCGAGCCGGGGCAGCAGACCCGCGACCACCTCGCAGGTCGCCGCGGCGTCGGGGTCGACGAGCACGGCCTCGCCGAAGCCCGGATTGCTGACGTGGTGGTCGATGTTCACGATGCGGGCCCGCTCGAGCCAGGCGGCATGCTCCGTCGCCACGCTGCCGGTTCGGGCCAGGTCCCCGGCATCGAGCACCACCGCCACGTCCGGAGCCAGCTTCGGGGCGCTTCGGATCCGGTCGGCGCCCGGCAGGAAGGAGAGGAACGGCGGGATGGGGTCACCCGAGACCACCTCCGCCTCCTTGCCGAGCCGCTCGGCGATCAGCGCGATGGCCAGCGCGGCCCCCACCGTGTCGCCATCGGGGTTCTCGTGGCAGATCGTGGTCACCCGTGCCGCCTCCCGGATCGCGCGGACGACGTCATCGGCGCTCCCGATCATGCCTCGTGCTCCTCCTCGATGCGCTGCAGGAGGCGAAGGACACGGTCCCCGGCCTCCATCGAATCGTCGCGCCGCAGCGCGAGCACGGGGACGTGGCGCAGCTGGAGCCGCTGCCCGAGCCTGCGGCGCAGCCAGCCGGTGGCGTCGCCAAGCGCGGTCATGGTCGCCTCCCGCTCGTCCTCGGTGCCAAGCACGGAGACCCATGCCGTCACATGCCCCAGGTCCCGGGCGGTTTCCACCCTGGTCACGGTGGTGAAGCCCAGTCGCGGGTCCTTCATCTCGCGCTGCAGCAGATCCATCAGCTCGTGCTGGATCTGGCTGTCGAGGCGGTCGGTGCGCTTGGCTCCGTGGTCAGGCGCCATCGGCGTCATTCAGCCCGGCTGCTCCGAGACCATCTGGAAGCACTCGATCACGTCGCCCTCGGCGAGCTCGGGCGAACCCGACAGGCCGATGCCGCACTCGAAGCCGGTCGCGACCTCGCGGACGTCGTCCTTGAACCGCTTCAGCGACTCGATGCGGCCGTCGGCCACCACCGTGCCGGCGTGCAGCAGGCGGTAGCTGCCGGCCCGCAGGATGCGGCCGTCGGTGACGTACGAGCCGGCCACGTTGCCGGCGCGCCCGGCGTGGATCACCAGGCGCACCTCGGCATGGCCCTCGATCCGCTCGATGAGCTTTGGCTTCAGCATGCCCTGGAGCGCGGTGCCGATGTCGTCGGTCAGCTTGTAGATCACGTCGTAGAGACGGACGTCGACCCCGGTCGCCTCGACCGCCCGCTGGGCGCCGGGATCGGGCTTGGTGTTGAAGCCGATGACCACCGCGTCCGAGGCGGAGGCGAGGTTGACGTCGCTCTCGTTGATGTCGCCGGCCGATTCGCGCACGAGATTGACCCGGACCTCGCTGGTGTTCAGCTTCTCCAGCGCGTTGCGGATGGCGCCCAGCGACCCCTGCACGTCGGTCTTGAGCACGACGCGCAGCTCCTTGACCTCCGACGCCTGGATCTGCGCGCTGATGTCCTCCAGGGTGAAGGCCCCGTGCCCGTCACCGGACGCCCCGGCCAGCGCCGCCGCCTCGGCGGCGTCGCGCGCGGCCTTCTCGTCGGCGACCACCCGCAGGATGTCGCCGGCCTGCGGCAGGGCCTGCAGGCCGATGATCTCGACCGCGGTTGCCGGCTCGGCGGTCCGTACCCGCTTCCCCGCGGCATTCTGCAGGGCCCGGGCCCGCCCCCACGTCCGACCGACGGTGACGACGTCGCCGACGCGCAGCGTCCCGGTCTGGATGAGGACGGTCGCCACGTTGCCGCGGCCCTTGTCGACCTTGGACTCGACGATCGTCCCGATGGCA
>CAYVLM010000261.1:0-3481 GCA_964452225.1 uncultured Steroidobacteraceae bacterium
CTGCCCCGCCGGCTCGGAGTGGGAGCGGCGACACCTCCTCTTCCGTGACTTCCTGCGGGCCGATGCCGTGACGCGGGATGCCTACGGCGGCCTGAAGCTGGAGCTGGCCGCGCGCTACCGCGACGACCGGATCGCCTACAACGAGGCGAAGACCGGCTTCATCCTCGATGCCATGGAGCATGCCGAGGCGTGGGATGCCACCGGCCGTCCCGCCCGCGACATCCGTCCCTCCCCCGACGTCCCGACCGATGGCTGAGCCGGCCGCCGCGGTCCGCTACGCGCGCATCCTCCCCGCCGACCAGCTGCGGGATGGGGAGCTGCTGCCGGTCGAGATCGACGGGACCCCCGTCGTGCTGGTGCGGCACCGTGGTGCCTTCTACGCCACGGCCAACAACTGCACTCACCAGGACTACCCGCTGTCGGAGGCGGGCTTCGATCCGGCCGACGGGGTGCTGGTCTGTGCGTGGCACCAGGCCTGCTTCGACATTCGCAGCGGGGCGGCCGTGATCCCGCCCGCGACCGAGGCGGTGGAGACCTTCCCGACCCGGATCGGCGCCGACGGGTGGGTGCAGATTGGCCTGACCGGGTCCCTGGCTCGCCGCTGACGCGCGGTCACCGGGAAGGGCTTCCACACCTCGCGGCCACGCCGGCACCACCAGGGCTGGTAGGCCGATGGCACACGAGCGGCTCAGCCACGCCGGCACCACCCGGGCTGGTAGGCCGATGGCACGCGACCGCACCGACAACAGGAACGCCGAGGGACCCTAGGCGGACGGGGCGTCGCGCCGAACCCGGCCGCTCATCTGGCCCGCGGCGGCGCGCTCGAGGTTGTGCGCGGTGCTGATCAGCGCGATGTGAGTGAAGGCCTGCGGCACGTTGCCGAGCGCCTCGGCGGTCGTCGCGTCCCACTCCTCGCTGAAGACGCCAACGTCGTTGGCGTGCGAGGCGAGATGCTCGAAGAGGCGCTTCGCCTCGGCGAGCTCGCCCCGCAGTGCGAGGTTGTCCGCGAGCCAGAAGCTGCAGATCAGGAAGGCGCCCTCGCGCCCGCTCAGGCCGTCGACCGCGCTGTTCGACCGGTAGCGGAGCACGAGGCCGTCGTGGGCGAGCTCGCGCTGGACGGCGCGCAGGGTCGCCTCGGCGGCGGGGGAGTCCGCGCGAATGAATCCGACGAGCGGGAAGATGAGCGCCGAGGCGTCCATCACGTCGGAACCGTAGCTCTGGGCGAACGCGCCGTCGCCCCGGAGGCCGCGGGTCATCACCGCGCGGCGGATCTGGTCCGCCGCGCGCCGCCATCGGTCCACGCGCTCGCGCTCGGCCTCTTCGCGACCGAGCATCTCGACCAGGCGCACCGCCCGGTCGACCGCCACCCAGCACATCACCTTCGAGTACGTGAAGTGCCGCCGTCCGCCGCGGACCTCCCAGATGCTGTTGTCGGGGTGCCGCCAGCGCTCGGCGGCCATGTCGGCGTAGTCCCGGAACCGCTCCCACTCCTCGTCGGTGAGCCGATGCCCGGCGCGCACGTCGAGGTAGGCGGCGTCAAGGGCCTCCCCGTAGATGTCGAGCTGCCGCTGCCAGGTGGCCGCGTTCCCGACGCGGACCGGCCGTGACGACCGGTACCCCTCGAGGTGGTTGAGCTGACGCTCCCGCAGCGGCGGGTTGCCATCCACCCGGTAGAGGACCAACGGTCCGGCGTGCGAGCGGCCCGCGTTGTGGACCCACTCCATGAAGGCATCCGCTTCGGCGCGGTAGCCGAGCCGATGGAGCGCGTACAGCGTGAAGCTCGCGTCGCGCAGCCAGGTGTAGCGGTAGTCCCAGTTGCGCCCGCCGCCGATCTGCTCGGGCAGCGACGTGGTCCCCGCGGCGACGATGGCCCCGGACGGATGGTAGGTGAGGAGCTTGAGGGTGATGGCGCTCCGCTCGACGAGCTCGCGGTACGGGCCGGCGTAGGTGCTCACCGCCGTCCAGTCGCGCCAGAAGGTGAGCGTCTCCTCCAGCCAGCCGTGCAGCTCGTCCAGCTCGTACACCCGCCGGAGCCGGGAGGAATGCCCGGGCTCCGCGGAGCGATCGGGCCGCGTGTCGGAGGGCCCGTAGTCGCAGACGAGACCCAGCTCCTCGCCCGGTGCCAGGCTGACCTCGACCGTCGCCTCCCCGTGGCGGATCGGGCCCCAGTCCGCGGTTGACCCCAGCAGCACGCGCCGGTCGCGATCCGTTGGCATGGCGAGGGTGCGGCGCCGTCGATCCGGAGGGCCGGCGAGGAAGAGGCGAGGTCGGCGCGCCCCGTAGTCGGGGCGGGGAGCGCAGCGAACCGTCAGGCGGGCCGTGCCCCGCAGGCAGCGCACCAGCCGAACCAGCTTGCGCCGCGCGAGCGGAGCGGGTCCGGGATCATCGGTCCGGTGGCCCACCACGGCGAGGAAGTCGGTGACGCTGACCGTCGACCCGGAGGCTCGCAGCCGGGTCTCGAGCACCCCGGAGTGCGGCAGGTAGCGGCGGGACACCGGCTCGAGCGGGTCGCGGCCGTCGGCGGGGTCCAGCCGCCAGAATCCACCGCGCTCGCGATCGAGGATCGCGCCGAAGACCGACGGTGCATCGAACCGCGGCTGGCACCACCACTCGATCGCGGCATCGCGGGTGACGAGCGCCATCGTGCGGCAGTCGCCGATCGGTGCGTAGTCAGAGATGGGCGGATAGGTCCCGGGGTTGCTCATCGGCTATCCTCCGAAGACGGTGTCGATCGCGGCCCTCCCCTACGTCAACTGGATCTTCTGGACGGCGCTCGGCGCCGGCTCACTGCTCGTCGTGGGCGTCACCGAGCGGCTGGGCGGCACGACCCGCGGATACCGGCTGTTCATGGCCGGCTTCACCGTGGTCTGCGCCCTGATCCTACTCGTATCGGAGCTGAATCTCCCCGGAGACGTGCCCGCGGCCGGGACCGCGGACCTGCGCCGCCCCCTGGTGATGGCCTTCGTCGCTGGTTCCGCTGCGTACCTGGTGGCCTCGGTGGGCCGCTGGCCACGGAGCCTTCTGGCGATCGCCTCCGGCGCGGCCGGCCTGGCCGCGCTCGTCACCCTTGCGCTCGCCGGAGGCTCGAGCAATGGAGGACTCTTCGCCGTGCAGCTCCTCCTGGCCGGCCTTGCGCTGGGGTCCGTCTCGGCCGCCATGCTCCTCGGGCACTGGTACCTCGTCACACCGCGTCTGTCGCCGGCGCCGCTGCGCCGGATGATGTGGCTGCTGCTCGCCGCGCTCGTGGTGCAGGCGGGCCTCTTTGCGGTGGCGGTCATCACCGTCCCCGGCGACGCGATCACCGGATCGATGGGCGCCATCACGTGGCTGCGGCTGCTGGCAGGCACCCTGCTGCCGATCGTGGCCACGGTGCTGGCCCTCCTCGCTTCCCGGGCTGCCAGCCTGCAGGCGTCCACCGGACTGCTCTACATCGGCCTGGCGCTGGTGATGGCCGGCTCCATCGCGGGCGCCTCCATCACGT
>CAYVLM010000262.1:0-3475 GCA_964452225.1 uncultured Steroidobacteraceae bacterium
CATCGCGGCCGCCCTGGCCGGATCGGGCGTCTTCGAGGACGACGGCTCCGGCGAGTAGCCGGGCCGCGAGCCCTCAGCGGCCGAGGAGCCGGGCGATGCCGGGGGTGCTGGCCAGCCCGACCAGTCGTCGCAGGCCGGCCGGGGAGAGGCCGGCGAGCGCCTGCGCCGCACGCGCCAGCTGTTCGGGGTCCACCGCCTCCAGGAGGCCCACGAGCCGCTGGAGCGAGGCCGGCTCGAGCTCGCCGAGCAGCGCAAAGAGGCGTTCGGTGGCCGCCGGCGGGGCGTCGACGAAGACGCCCACGCCCCGGTCGAAGAGCTGGACGAAGCGCAGCAGACCGTCCAGGCGGTCGGACAGCTCAGCGAGCTTGGCGTCGGAGACGGCTGACTCGGCTGCCGTGCGGGCCAGGGCGGCGCACCGGGCGATGACCGGGACCACCGGGTCCGTCTCCCGTTCCTTCCTCGCCAGGGCCACCCGCCGGAACCACTCCCAGTTGTCGCCGACCACGAGGTAGGCGGCCGCAGCGGGCCCGCGCCGGCCGGTGCGCCGCCCCCCTGCGCTGCGCTCGATGAGGCCCCACTCGGTGCACTCGGCGAGCGCCATGGCCGCGGCGCGGTGCGAGAGGCCGAGCGCCCGGCGAATCTCCGGCTCGGTGAGCGGACCGCCGTGGACGAGGAAGTAGCCCTGCACCGCCGCTGTGGAAGGCGCCACCCCCCACGCCGCGCCGATCGAACCCCAGGCAAGGGCGAACTCGCGCCGGATCGGCTCTGCTGCATCCGCCGGGGTTGCGGAGGCCCCTGTGCTGTGCGTCGGCTCGTCCTCGTCAGGCGGCGCCCCGGTGGCGCCGGTTACTCGCTGCTAGAAGGTAGCAGATTCCGAGGGGCGACCGACGCTGGGCGCCATGCGGCGCCGCGGCGCCTGAGAAGCAGCGACCCCGGTCCGTGACCGGGGTCGTCGAGTGGGGCCCGAGGGGGCCGCTCAGTGCATGCAGCCGCCAGCGTGCGAGGGCGATCCGTCCGTGTTGAAGGAGGATCCGCAGGAGCAGGTGGAGACTGCGTTCGGGTTGTTGATGGCGAACCCGGATCCCATCAGGGAGTCGACGTAGTCGATCTCGGCGCCATCCACGTACTGCGCGCTGACCGCGTCGATCACAACCGGCACGCCGTCGTGATCCTCGACGCGGTCGTCATCGGCCAGACGGTCGTCGAAGGCGAGGCCGTAGCTGAAGCCCGAGCAGCCGCCGCTCTTGATGAAGAGTCGGAGGCGGGCATCCGTCTGTCCCTCGCGGGTGCGCAGCTCGAGGACCTTGGCTGCGGCGGCCTGGGTGATCGTGACCAGCGGCTCGGCGGCCGGGGCCGGGGCGGTCTGGGGGATCGCCTGCGGCGTCGTCTCGGACATGGTCATGGGTACGGAGTTCTCCTCTCGGCGCTCGGGAGCGACGGATGGTCGTGGTTCGCTTCGGAAAGTATAGCAAGCCGAGCCCGCGAGCCCGCAATGGGCCGAAAGGACCCCATTCGCAGCCGGGGTGGATCGCGACGGCGGCCCGCCATCGGTACACTCTTCGGGCAGATCATCCGCGATGACGACCAGCCCGAAGGGGAGGCATTCGCTCGTGAAGCTCGCCAGCCGCATGGACCGGATCGGGACGGAGACCGCGTTCGAGGCGGCAGCCCGTGCCCGAGCCCTGGAGGCCACCGGTCGCGAGGTGGTCCACCTCGAGATCGGCGAGCCCGATTTCGACACGCCACGCCACATCTCCGAGGCCGCTGCCCGCGGCCTGCTCGAGGAGGGGATGACCCACTACACCGGGGCCACCGGGATCGCCCCCCTGCGAGAGGCGATCGTCGCCGACGTCCTGCGCTGGAAGGGGATCCAGGCCAGCCCGGACCAGGTCGTCGTCACCCCCGGCGCCAAGCCGATCATGTTCTACGCGATGCTCGCCCTGATCAACGAGGGCGAGGAGGTGATCTATCCGAACCCGGGCTTCCCGATCTACGAGAGCATGGCCCGCTACGTTGGCGGCACCGCCGTACCGGCGCCCCTGCGCGAGGGGAACGACTTCCGCATGGACGTGGCGGAGGTCGAGCGCCTGGTCACCCCCCGCACACGCCTGATCGTCTTCAACTCGCCGCACAACCCGACCGGCTCCACGCTCAGCCACGACGATATCCGCGAGATCGCGCGCATCGCGGTCGAGCACGACCTGGTCGTCCTGGCCGACGAGATCTACGGGCGCCTGCAGTACGAGGGAACGCCGCTCTCGATTGCCACCCTGCCCGGGATGGCGGAGCGCACGATCACCCTGGACGGCTTCAGCAAGACGTTCGCCATGACCGGCTGGCGGCTCGGCTACGGGATTCTCCCCGAGTGGCTCGTGCCCTCGTACAGCCGGCTGGTGATCAACAGCGTCAGCTGCACCAACGCCTTCGCCCAGGCGGGCGCCATCGCCGCCCTGACCGGCCCGCAGGACGCGGCAGATGCGATGCGCGCCGAGTTCATCGCCCGGCGCAGCCTGATCGTCGAGGGGCTGAACGCCATTCCCGGTGTGAGCTGCGTGATGCCGCACGGTGCCTTCTACGCCTTCCCCAACGTCAGCAGCTTCGGGCGCTCGAGCAACGAGATCGCCGACCACCTGCTGTACGACGCGGGCGTGTGCGGCCTGTCCGGCACCGCGTTCGGCTCATACGGGGAGGGCTACCTGCGCTTCAGCTACGCGAACTCGCGGGAGAACATCTCCGCGGCGCTGGAGCGGGTGGCCACCTCGCTGGCGAAGCTGGAGCGGACGGGCGAGCTCGTCTCCGCCGGATCGTCCGCCGGCGCATGACCACCACCCGGCCGGAGAGCGTGGAGCACCTCCTGGAGGAGGCGACTCCATGGTTCGCGCACTGGGAGCTGGTGCGCGAGGTGATCGACGAGTGCATCGACCTGGCGCTCAACTACCGCCAGAGCGGACACCCGGGCGGCTCGCGCTCCAAGGTGCACCTCTTCCTCTCGCTCCTCCTCTCGGGGGCGATGCGCTGGGACATCCGTCGCCCCTGGCGCCCGTTCGCCGACCGCTTCGTCCTCTCCGCCGGCCACACCGTCCCCCTCGTCTACGCGACCCTGGCGGTGCTGAACGAGACGCTGCGGGCCCGGTCCGAGCGCGATCCGGACCCCGAGTTCGCCTTCCCCGATGGCGGCCGCTGGGCGCTCACCTGGGAGGACCTGCTGCGGCTGCGGCACCGGGGCGGGCTTGCCGGCCACGCCGAGATGGAGGGCAAGACCCTCCTCCTCAAGTTCAACACCGGACCGTCGGGCCACGGGATGCCGCCCTCGGCCGGGGAGGCGGTTGCGCTGAAGCTGGCCGGCTGCGAGGAGGTCAAGGTGTTCGTCGTGGAGGGCGAGGGCGGCCTCACTCCCGGCGCGAGCCACGAGACGCGCAACACCGCCTGGGGGCTGGGCCTCTCGAACCTCGTGTTCCTGATCGACTGGAACAAC
>CAYVLM010000263.1:0-845 GCA_964452225.1 uncultured Steroidobacteraceae bacterium
TGACGTGCTCCAGCTGCGCGCGAGCGCGACGCAGCTCGTGGGGGCGGCGGGAGTGCAGTTTGCCGTGGCGGAGACGGGGCCGCGGGGCATGACGTCCGTCCTCGGCTCCGGCTCGGCGTCGCTCACCACCCGCTGGCGGCAGGCCCATGGGTCGACGACGGCCGCGTTCAAGCGGACGGTCGAGCTCCTCGACAACGGCTCCACGATGTCCATCACGGACTCGTCGCCGGGCTACAGGCTGCAGACGACCCTCGCGCCTCCGCTCGGGATGGCCATCGTCTCGCTGCAGATCCAGGGGCAGGTGGCCCGCATGTGCCTTACCGAGATCGGCGGTTCGGAACCATGCCTGCGGGTCTATGTCAGCCAGCCCGATGCCGTCCTCTCCGCCGCCCCGGGCGGGCTCTCGGTCAGGACCACGACCTCGACCCGGCTCAGCCTGTTCGTGACTGACCTCACCGCGGGAGGCGCCTCGGTTGGGCTCGCCATCCTCGATCCGGCGCAGATCGTCCGCGAGCACGACGTCCGCGCGGCCATCCTGGTGCGCACCGATCCGGCCTACGCGGCGCGGAGCCGGCGGCTCAGCAGCCTCGGCTTCCACTCGGTGGGACCGGCCGGGATCTATGACGTCATGGTCCGCGGAACGACCGGAGCCGGACCAGCGGCGGGACCTGGGTCATGACCGACCGCCTGCGCGACGCGCTGCCGGGGCCGGTCCTCCTCCTTGGCGCCTACGGATACCGCAACGTGGGTGACGAAGCCATCCTGGCCGGCCTCCTCGCCAGGCTCGGCCGCGAGCAGATCACCGCGGTCTCGCGCAGCCCGGCCGAGACGACGGCCCTGCACGG
>CAYVLM010000263.1:855-3464 GCA_964452225.1 uncultured Steroidobacteraceae bacterium
CAGCCCCTTCGGGGCAATCGCCGGCCTCCGCCGCCACCGGTCCCTCCTGATCGGCGGCGGAGGGCTGTTTGGCGCGGACATGGGTCTCCTCGGTCGCGGTATTGCCGGATTCGGGCTGCTCGCCGCCGCGAGCGGGCTCGAGGTGGCCATCGAGGCGGTGGGGGCCGATCCGGCTCTGCCCTGGTCCTCGCGGGTTCCGCTGCGGCTCCTGGGGCCGCGCCTCGCCTCGTGCACGGTTCGCGATGGCGACTCTGCCGAGACTCTTCGTCGCGTCGGGCTGTCCGCGCGGATCGTGGACGACGCCTCGGCGAGCCTGGAGCCGGCACCCGCGTCCGAAGCCCGTGCCCTCCTCCGCGCCGCGGGTGTCGACGGCCGTCGACCCATCGTCGGCCTGTCGCTCACCGGGCTCGGCAGTGGCGCCCGAGCCGGCGGGGCACGATCGCTGGTCGACGCCGTGCGCCACCTGGGCGAGGCGCTGCCGGACGTGCAGCTGTGCTTCATCCCCATGAGCCAGCATCCCTTCGTGGCGGCCCACAATGACATCCTCCTGGCGGGCCGGCTCCACCGGGCGGTGCCGCGGCTGGCAATCGTGGAGGGAATCCATCCGCCGGCCCGCATCCTGGCGCTCTTCGGGCTGCTCTCCGCCGTGGTCGGCATGCGCTATCACGCGCTGCTGTTCGCCCGTCGATGGGACGTTCCGCTGGTCGCCGTTCCCTACGCGCGCAAGTGCGACACCTGGGTCGCCGACCATGCCGTCCGCTCCGTCGAGCCGGACGGCCCGGCGCTCGCGGAGGCCCTCCGCGAAGCCCTGGGAGAACGACTGGCATGGACCGCGTGACTCGGAGAGTCCGCGTGCCGCGCCGGGCGCTTGCCTGGCTGCGCTGGGGGATCGGCATCGGCCTGGTGGTCGCGCTGCTCCTCCACTACAACGTCGGGGAGGTGATGCGCGGCCTGGCCGGCGCCGACCTGCGCATCGTGGCCGTGGCCGTCCTGGGCCTGGTCGCCGCGCACGCGATCGGTGCGCTCGCCTGGTGGCTCCTGGCCTGGCGCATCACCGGGACCAGGATGGAGCGGGCCGCCACGCTGCGGACCTACTACGTCGCCCAGGGCATGGGTGGCCTGACGCCGGCCAACCTGGGTGCCGATGCCTATCGGCTGTACGCCGGTGACGCCGGCACCGGCGGCTGGCGCGACCGCCTGGGCCCCATCGTCGTGCAGCGGCTCACGAGCTCGGCGGCCCTGGCCGTGCTCGGCGGGGCGGCCTGCATCTGGCTGCCGGCGGCCGCGGGCCTGGGCTGGCTGGCGATGGGGGCCACCGTCGTGCTGGTGCTCGCCTCGGCCACGCTCCTGCTCTTGGTGCTGCGACCGACGCTCGCACGGCGCGTTCCCGCGGCCGGGGCCCTGCACATGCGGCATCGGCGCGACCTGGCCGTCGCGACCGGGATGGGCATGGTGCTGGGCCTCGTCTTCCACCTGGCCGCCATCGGGCTCGCCTTCCTGATGGTCACCTCCATCATCCCGGTCGGCGATCCGCTCGCGGTCCTCGCCTGCCTTGCGATCGCGCGCCTGAGCCTGCTGGTTCCGGTGTCCCCCTCCGGGCTCGGGGTGCAGGAGGGCATCCTCTCCCTCCTGTTCGTGGGCATCGGCCTCACGCCGGAGACGGCCCTGGCGGCCGCGCTCCTGAACCGGACCGGGATGATCGCCATGGCGGCCATCGCCGGGCTGCTGCTCGCGATCCCCCGACCCGTGCGGCGCGGTCGCTCCGTCGATTCGCGGCCGTTCATGGCCCGCTGACAGGTCCAACGAGGGTCCAGCGCCCATGCCTCACCGCCGTTTGCACACGGGATAACTAACGGACAACCTTGCCGCCCGAAGCCCTCCCCAGTGGCACGGATTTGCCCGCTGGGACAAATGCCGGCCAACAAAGGGCGGGATCGGGCTCAGGCAGCGGTCTCCCTGTCCGTTAGTTGTCCATTGTGAAAATGGCAGCACGAAGTCCGGGACGCGCCGCCGCCCGCGACCTCAGGACCCGGCGGTCCCCATCCAGAACGTCTGCGGAACGTTGAATCCACCGCTGTCAGCGGCCAGGGCAATGACGCCATCGGGCACCATCCAGGCCTGCTGCACCGCAGGGCAGCTCGAGCTCGTTGAGCAGGTGCTCCCCGGTCCCCCCTCGAACGTGAGGCGCGTCCATCCCGCCTGCCCGGACAGGATCCATGCTGCCGGCGTGGACGCGCCGGAAACGCGCCCGAACACGATCGTGTGCAAGCCATCCGAGGCGAAGACCGGGTAGGTGCCTGCGCCGTCCGGGAGCTGGGCGCCCGGCGTGATCGACCAGGTCCGCCCATCCGACGATGTCCAGGTCGTCATCACGCCGTCGTACAGGTCCGCCGTGCTGTCGATGCCCACCGCGAGGAACCCTCCGGCCACCGCCACGACCCGCTGCAGCCCGGCGCCGGGGACCCTGGTGCCCTCCACCGTCGCCTCGGTCCAGTGCGTGCCATCCTGCGAGATCCACACCGCCGGCAGTCCGGCGCCCGGCGGCGGGGGCGTGTTCTCGACCGCGCAGCAGCCAGCATCCGGCTGGCCATCACGTCCGACGATCATGA
>CAYVLM010000264.1:0-3453 GCA_964452225.1 uncultured Steroidobacteraceae bacterium
CGGATCGAGGGCGACCGACAGCACCACGGCCCCCACGAAGACCACGAACCACGGGACTGCGCGACGAGGTCCGAGGGCCAGGATGGCGTAGACCGGGGTCAGGAAGGTCCAGACGACCCCGGCTCCCGAGGTGAGTCCGCCGAGCACGACGTTCATGAGCAGGGTGAAGAGCAGACCGGCCACCAGGAGCAGCGCCACGTAGCGCTCGAAGCGCCGCGTGCGGGCCAGGACCACCAGGTTCACAGCGCTCCACAGCGAGAGCGCCGGCGCCAGGCCGATGGCCAGCGGATGCCATCCCGACAGCGGCGGGGCGCCGAACGGGGCAACGATGGTGACGTAGCCCGCGACCACGCCCATCCGCTTGCGCAGCAGGAGATCGTCGCTGTCGCCCGGCTCGTCGGCGATCGAGATCAGCCTGCGCAGCAACCGTCGCGGTCCGCCCATCGCGCGGATGGTAGCCCGGCGGCGGGCGTTCAATCGGGTCAGGTGGCTCTTGTCCGTCCCCCCACTCCCAGGCAGGGTGAGACCGGACACGTCGCTGGAGTAGTGATCAGGTGCCGACCGCGTGGGTGCTCGTCGCCGGCATCGCCGCGCTGCTGGTCGTGCTTGCCCTGGCCGTGGGCCTGTACCGCACGCACGAGCTCGGCCGGGGCCCGGAGGGCCCGCTGCTGGCCCTGGGATCGACGTTCGTGATCCTGGGCATCGTCTTCGGCGAGGACCGGATGATCGGCTACGGGCTGATCGGAGCCGGCGTCCTGATCTCCGTCGCGGGAGCTGCCCTGCGCAGGGGAGCAGGTCCAGGTTGAGCGACCGATGAGCGCGAGCGCGGCCCACGCGACCCTCGTGGTCGTCGCGGGCGTGACCGCCAACCTGCTCTTCGCGGCCATGTTCATCGCCCGGGTTTCCACCCCCGGGTGGGCCCACCCGCTCGGGCTGACCGGCACCGCCATGGCCGTTCCGCTGCTCGCGGCGGCCATCGTTGCCCTCGTCACCTCCGCCGCAGCGTGGGACGTGGCGTTGCCGCTCGTGTTCGTGGCGTTCGCGGTGGTGGAGGTGATGGTCGACAGCGTGCTCCACCTCAACGTGCGGGAGACCGCCTGGCTGTGGCCTTACCTGGCCGCGTTCTACCTCGCCCAGTGGGCCGTCATCGGCGCTGCGTTCCGCCTCACGCGGGCCGGCGGCGCTGCCGTCCTGGTCGCCTACTTCATCTGCCTTGCCGCCACCGCCTGGTCCTATCGCGCCGTTGGCCACGGGCTCGGGTGACCCCGTGGTAGCGTCCACCGGTGCTTCCTGAGCCGAGACAGATCTTCGGACACATCCACGGCGGACGGGTGCTCGACGTGGCTACCGGCGCCGGCGGGTTCGTCCCCATCCTGGCCGAGGGCCTGGCCGACTATGCCGAGATCATCGGGATCGACACGGACCGGGTCCGGGGCGAGGCGTTCGCCGAGGCCCTCGGAGACCGCGCCAGCGTACGATTCGAGCGCCGCGACGCCACGGCCACCGGGTTGGCGGACGCGTCCTTCGACACGGTGGCCGTTGCCCATTCGCTCCACCATTTCACCGATCCGGCTCCGGTCCTGCGCGAGATGCTGCGCGTCCTTCGACCGGGCGGCTGGCTCGTCGTCTTCGAGATGTACCGCGACCGCCAGCAGCCGCCGCAGCGGACCCACGTCGAGCTCCACCACTGGTGGGCGGCGGTCGACACCCGGCGCGGCATCGTCCATCGGCCGACGTTCACCCGTCGCCAGCTGCTTGATCTGGTCGGGCCGCTGGGTCTTGCCGACCTGCGGGTGACCGATGTCACCTACCCGGAGGACGACCCCCTCGATCCCGACTCGCTCGCCGAGATGGACGAGGTGATCGAGCGCTACACCGGCTGGGCCGATGGGGACCCGTCACTGGTCGCTCGCGGAGCCGCGCTCCGTCGCCGCCTTCACGAGGTCGGCATCCGCGGAGCCTCCTCGCTGGCCGTGACGGGCCGCAAGCCGATCAGCTGACCCGGCCCTGGGCGTCGGTGACGGCGACCTCCTCGCCCAGCCGCGACGAGCGGTAGCAGGCGAGGAGCAGCTCCAGCGCCCGCAGCCCGTCCTCCGCCGTGATGGGCGGCTCGACGCCGCGCGTCACGCTGTCGATGAACGAGTCGAGCACCCAGGCGGCGTCGTTGCGAGCCACAGCCAGCCGCTCAAAGCGCTCGCCGTCTGCCACGCGCACCTCCTGGTACGGGTGGTCGACCAGGGCCGCCCCGCGCGAGCCGACGATCTCGAACCGGGCGTCGAGCCCGGCCGGCGATCCGGCGGGGTTGGCCCAGCCGGCGGTGAGCGTCGAGAGGGCTCCGCCCTCCCAGGTGATGACCGCGGTGCCAATGGTGTCCACCGCGAGCTCCGGACGCAGGCCGGAGTGGATGCGCGCGTACACGCGCACGGCCTCCCGCCCGATCAGCCAGCGCAGGGCGTCGAGTGCGTGGATCCCGATGTCGCCGAAGCCGCCAAAGCCGGCCTGGTCCGGGTCCGTGAGCCAGCCCGCGTCGATCCCGGGGAGCGCCAGCGGGACCCGGCCGACCTTCACGGCGTGCACCAGCCGGATCTCGCCCAGCTCACCGCGGTCGATGCGCTCCTTCGCGGCCCGCGGCCCGAGCTGACCACGGGGGTTGAACGGCACCATGAGCCGGATCCCCGCCTCGCGGCCGGCGCGGGCAATGGCGCGCCCGTCCTCCATGGTGAGGGCGATCGGCTTGTCGACCAGGAGGTGGACCCCGGCCGGCGCCAGCCACTCCACGACTTCCCGGTGACGCCCCGGCACCGTGGCGACGTACGCGGCGTCGATCTCCGCATCGGGCTCCGGCAGGAAGGGCACGTCCAGCGAGCGTGCCATGGCCGTCGCGGCGTCGCGGTTGGGGCCGGCAGCGCTGATCCACGCCAGGTGCACGTCGGGCCGGGCGGCCAGCATCGGCGCGTACCGCAGCACGTGCGGGTGGTCGAAGCCTATGATGCCAATGCGGAGCTGATCGGTCACGAGGCCATCGCCTCCGGACGGCCGGTGCGAGCGGACCGTTCCGCCACCTCGATCATCTCGACGGCCAGCATGGCGTCCTCTTCCGAGATCGCGAACGGAGCACCCGACTCGACGGCATCGGCGAAGTGCTCGACCTCCCGCCGGAACGCCGTGGCCGTGGCCGACAGCAGCGGAGAGTACCGGGGCACGGTCAGCCCGCTGTCGGTGGCGACGATGGTCGGGTGCGCGTCGAGGTCCCGGTAGTCAATGCGCCCATCCCTCCCGACGACCTCCATGGTGGCGTACAGCGGCCCCCAGGCCGGTGGGTGGATCCAGGACACGCTCATCATGGCGTGGCGCCCGGAACCATAGTCGAACACGGCGATGGCGGCGTCCGGCGCACCGCCGGCCTCGGCCTCGGGACGGGCGCGGAGAAGCCGGGTGAACGCCGTCTGCGGG
>CAYVLM010000265.1:0-3435 GCA_964452225.1 uncultured Steroidobacteraceae bacterium
ACCTCGATCGCCTTGTCGAAGCGGGTTGCCGCGGCGAACACGACCTCGGCGTCGAAGTCCGACGGCGGACGACGCCGCTTGCCGGCCGTCATCCGGCCGGTGACGTGGCCAAGCACGTCGAGCCGCGGGTCGGCCAGCGCGGTGACGAGGCGGCGGGTCATGGCGCGGCGCTCCATGCGGAGCTCGGAGTGCACGCTGCCGACCACCAGGTCGAGCCGATCGAGCAGCTCGGCTTCCTGGTCGAGCGCGCCGTCGGGTCCGATGTCGACCTCGATCCCGGTCAGGATCCGAAACGGCGCGAGCGTGCCGTTCAGCGCCGCAACCTCCTCCAGCTGCGCACGCAGCCGCTCGGGCGAGAGGCCGTTGGCCACCTTCAGGCTCGGCGAGTGGTCGGTCAGGACGATCCACGCGTGGCCGAGCTCACGGGCCGCCTCCGCCATCTCCCCGATCGGCGAGCCGCCGTCTGACCAGTCCGAATGCACGTGGCAGTCGCCGCGCAGGGCGCCGAGCAGCTGTGCCGCGCCGTCGGCGACGGGGCGTCCACCGGTTGCTTCAAGCCGGCGGAGGTAGACCGGCTCCTCGCCACCGACCGACTCGGCGATCGTGCGCTCCAGCACCTCGCCGATGCCCGGGAGCTCCCTGAGCGTCGCGCTCCGGACCCGCTGCTCCAGCTCGTCGGGACCCAGGCCGGCGAGCGTCGCCGCCGCGCCGCGGAAGGCACGCACCCGGTAGGTCGGCTCGCTGGCAGCCTCCAGCAGAAAGGCGATCCGCCTCAGGTCGGCGACCGGGTCACGCCGGTCGCCCGGGCCCGCCCGCGGCTCATCTCCCACCTCGGCGCCTGTCCAGCCTCAGGGGATGGTGAGGAGCCGGCGCGGGTTGTCGATCGTCATGCAGGCGATCTCGCCCTCGCCGACCGCGGCGGTCCGCAGGTGCGGGAGGAAGTGCTGCGTGACGTAGGCGTAGCCGTTGCCGCCGTATGCCTTGAGCTGGTCGTCGCTGAAGACGTCGTGGCTCAGCATCACCCGGTCGGAGAACCCGCGCTCGAGCAGCTCCACGATGATCTCGACCAGCTGGGCCTCGCGCGCCTGGGCGGCGCCATCGGTCCGGCCAAGGAGGTCAAAGCACAGGTTGGCGCCCCGGTCGAGCAGCGCGAGGTGGTGGTCGAGGTCCGGGGTGGAGTCGGCGTGGCCGATCACCACGCGCCCGGGGTCGAGCCCCTCCTCCTCGAAGATCCGGAGCTGGGCGAGGGCAACCGGCGAGCGCATCGAGTGGGTCACAACCGCCAGTCCCGTCTCCAGGGCCGCCCGGGCGACCGCACGATGAACCCGCTCCTCGCGCGGAGAGACCCACGCGTGGTCGGTCCCGATCTCGCCGAAGATGCCGGGGCGGATCCCGGTCCCCTCGACCCCGTGCGCTACCTCCGCGACCAGCTCGTCTGCGAGCTCGTCAACGGTGCGTCGGTCGATGCCCGCTTCCGGTGGATAGTGGCTCTCGCGATACCAGCCTGCGGCCATGACGAGGTGCAGCCCGGTCCTGGTCGCCAGGGCCCGCAGCCAGAGCGGGTCGCGGCCGAGACCCGGGGGTGTGAGGTCAACGACGCAGCTTCCCCCGCGACGCCGGAAGTCGCGCAGCTCCTCGGTCATGAGGTCGAGGCTCGGGGTGAAGGCTACGAGCTCCTCCCGGAACCGCAGCCGTTCGGCGCTGCAGGCGGTGTGCTCGTGCGGGAGGGTGGGGCCGACCCGATCCGGCGGGATCGGCCCGGTGACGGTGAGGACATGCGGGGCCATGGATGCACCTCGATGCGCTCTCAGGCGGCGTCAGCCGATGCATGCGAGTCGCCGGCGCCGCAGGGTTTGGTGGTTGCCACATCTTGCCACGCCCGCGGACGCAGGGCAGAAAGCCGGGCCGCCGGGCGCCTCCCGGAGGACTGGTCCCGACCGCGGTGGCGCGGTAGCCTTGGTGCGCAACCCGAATGACTCGGAGTCACCATCGAGGAGGAGACAATGGTCGCGCCCCGAGCGGTAGACCTGGGCCTCTGGGCCGAGGCCCAGCGCAAGCTGGACGAGGCGGCGGAGCGGCTGCGCCTGGATCCGGGCATGCACCGTGTCCTGCGCGTTCCGAAGCGCGAGCTGGAGGTTCACTTCCCGGTTCGCTTCGACGACGGCCACGTTGAGACCTTCACCGGGTACCGCGTGCACCACAACCTCAATCGGGGTCCGGCCACGGGCGGAGTCCGCTACACGGACGACCTGACGCTCGACCTGGTGCGGGCGAACGCCATGGCGACCACCTGGAAGGCGGCGCTGGTCGAGATCCCGTACGGCGGCGCCTTCGGCGGGGTGATCGTCAACCCGCGCCGCCTGTCAGGCCACGAGCGCGAGGGCCTCACCCGCCGGTACGCCACCGAGATCTCGGTGCTCATCGGCCCCGAGCGGGACATCCCAAGCCCGGACGTCAACACCGGCTCGCAGACGATGGCCTGGATGATGGACACCTTCAGCATGCACCATGGCTACACGATGGCCGGGACCGTCGTGGGCAAGCCGACCGCGGTCGGCGGGACTGCGGGGCGCCGCGAGGCGACCAGCCGGGGAGCCTTCCGCGCCATCGGTGCCACGGCCGGCGCACGCGGGATCAACCTGGAGGGTGCGCGCGTCGCCGTCCAGGGCTTCGGCCGGGTGGGCAGCTCCCTCGCGGAGATGCTGCACGCGGCGGGAGCGCGCATCGTGGCAATCGCCGACGACAGGGACGCGGTTGCCAGCGCACGCGGCATCGACGTCCCGGCCGCGGTCCGCTGGATGCGCGCCCACGATTCGATCGCCGGGCTTCCGGCTGCGGAGCCGATGGAACGCGCCACGATCTTCGAGACCGACTGCGCGGTGCTCGTCTCCGCGGGCCTGCAAAACCAGGTGACCGGTGCCGTGGCGCCGCAGATCCGCGCCTCCATGGTGGTGGAGGCTGCCAACGGCCCAACCACCCCAGAGGCGGACGCGATCCTGCGCGATCGGGGCGTCGCGGTGCTTCCCGATATCCTCTGCACCGCCGGGGGCATGGTCATCAGCTACTTCGAGTGGGTGCAGGACATGCAGTCGTTCTTCTGGAGCGAGGCGGAGATCGCCGCGAACCTGGACCGCATCATGGACGACGCGACCGCGGCCGTGGTCGCCATGGCCGACCGGCAGGGGGTGGATCTGCGGAGCGCCGCGACCATGCTCGCCGTGCAGCGGGTGGCGGAGGCGACCAGCCTGCGCGGGCTCTACCCCTAGCGAGCGCCGGGGTTGGGACGGAGCTCCGCGGACTTCCCCCCTCCCGGTCCGTGCAGCACCGCCCCGACCGTCGGCAGACCGATTATGACGCCTTGGACACGACCGGATGGACCGGAAGGTCAATCCGGCGTTGACGCGCACCCGGTTGCAGCGGCATCGGTCTTGCCCG
>CAYVLM010000266.1:0-844 GCA_964452225.1 uncultured Steroidobacteraceae bacterium
TGCCGGCGGCGAATCTCCAGCGTGAGTGCCAGCAGGTGGACCGCCCGGGTGCCATCGACTGCCAGGTCGCGCTGGGGTTGGCCATCGCCGCACTGCCGCTCGGCGACCATCCGGACCTGGCCGTCTTCGCGTACGGCACCTACTGCGGCACGACCTCGGGCTGCGATCTGTCTGCGCCGGCGAACCGGGTGGACTTCGGCCTGGTGACCTTCAGCTACGCGGACGACACCCATCACGAATACGTGTACGTGGTGGCCGACCGGGACGGACGGCTTCACCTGGGAGGCACGCTCAGCGCCTCGCCGCCGCCCCTGATGTCGGTGCCCACCCCGGTCCCGTAGGCATGGTGCCCGTCGGCTTCGCGGGAGGCCGGAGCCTGCGTGCCGCCCACGGTTCGCTTGCCGTATGGAATGGTGGAGATGAGGGGACTCGAACCCCTGACCCCCGCGATGCGAACGCGGTGCTCTCCCAGCTGAGCTACATCCCCACGGGCGGCCGGAAGTATACCGCGCATCGACGGGGCGATCCGTTCCGGTACCTGGCCCCGAAGGCGGCGGGACCGATGGCGACCTGACTACGGGGTCCCCATCGGCGAGGCAGGCGGAATGACGCCCGGTGTCCACGAGGCACCCGGCGGCGCGCAGGTCGAGCCGGGCGCCTGCCACAGGCCCGAGACGTGGAGCAGTCGCTCGGCGGTGGAGCACGCCACGCCCGTGTCATAGGTCTCCGCGCGCCACGCGTACTGCAGCTCGGTGAGGAGCGCAAAGTGGCCGCGGGAGCCTGCCCAGGAGGTCTCGTGGGCGTTCATGTTGCCCATGTAGGCGGAGACCGCGCTCGCGAGGTC
>CAYVLM010000266.1:854-3423 GCA_964452225.1 uncultured Steroidobacteraceae bacterium
AACGGCTTGTACCCTTGAGCGAACCACAGGGCGTTGTTGTCCCAGAGGCCGATGGGGTGCCCGACCGCGGACGCGTAGGCCTGGGCTCCGGCGGTCGTCACGGACTCCGAGAAGACGCCGCCGTCGCCGGTCCAGAAGACGACGACGTCCGCCGGGAGCTGATCCCTCATCAGTGACAGGTAGGTCATCCCGAGGGAACCGTCGAAGATGTTCGGCGGCACGCCGCCGTACGGGGGCAGGACGGCGGAGATCTTCGTGGCCGGGTCCAGCAGCCGCAGGTAGGCGTACAGCTCGTTGAAGATGCGCGCGTGCGTGGCGGCAATTGCCTCGGGGGCGTAGACGTGGATGTCGTCCCACTTGAGGCAGAAGCTGCGCACGCCGAGCTGGAACTGCCTGCCGAGCGTCGCCTTGAGGTCGACCATCGGCGTATCGGTCAGGACGTTCTGGTATCCGACCATCGCCATGACCTCGACGTAGTGGGCTCCGCAGTAGGCGGTCAGGTCGGGAAGCGCGGACCACGCCTGCGGTGACCAGCCCGCGACCGCCATCAGATTCAGCTTGTAGGGGACGCCAAAGCGGAGCACGTCCAGCCAGGGAGGGTCGAGGATCAGGCCTCGACGCTCGAAGCTCGGCGCGTCCGTGATCGTGGCCTGGCGGATGACGGGTGACGCTTCGGCGGAGGTGACGAGCTGGCCCATGGACTGCAGGCCGAAGAAGGCGCCCGCCTCGTCCGGTGCCTCGAGGCGAATCTCTGCCCCGCCGCGTGCCGGGGCGACCGTCAGCCGGTAGCCCTGCGGCGGAAGGTCGCCGGCGTCGAGGCTGACTCGCAGCGTGGACCCGCTGGACGGACAGCCGGTGACGAGGCTCAGGGCGATCCCGGCGTCTGAGGCGACCTCCGCCAGGCGGTCGGAGAGGTTCCCGTCCGGGCAGGCGCAGCAGGCCAGCGCTCCCAGCCCGAGCATCGGACCGTACGTCACCTCCCGCGGGGTGGGCACGATCTCGGGGAGCCCGCCGGATGCGCTCGGGGAGGGTTGGGGCGTGTCCGCGGCAGGGCTGGCGTTCCCGGCGCCGCAGGCGGCCAGCAGCGTAGCGGTTGCCGTGGTCGAGAGGCCCAGCGCCAGGGCACGGGCCAGGAACTCCCGGCGGCTGATCCGGCCGGCAAGGGCTGCGGCGACCATGTCGTCCAGGGGATCGGGCGCCATCTCCTCCCTCCGCCACGGTCACGATGCTGATGGACGGGGGTGCCGTCCAGAGCCGTTTCTCCCTATTGCCACTCGAACATCTGTTCTATAAACTGACCGATGTGATCCACCCCGCCGACGCCGCCGTCCAGCCCCTTCCCGAGCTTCTCGAGCGGCTGCGCGGCAGCGGGCTTCGCCGGGGGGTCGGACCCGTGGCGGGGGAGGCCGCGGAGCGTGCCACACCGGGCGCGCGGGGCGCCATCCCGACCGGCTTCGCGGCGCTCGACGACGCCCTCCACACCGGCGGCTGGCCGCGCGGCTCGCTCGCCCTGCTCGATGCGCCGCGCGGTGTCGGGGCCACCTCGCTGGTCATCCGCTCGCTGGCATCGGCCCAGGCGGCGGGCGGGATCGTGGCCTGGATCGACGCCGCCGGCTGCCTGGATCCCGCGAGCGTCGAGCGCGGCGGGGTGAGCCTGGAGTGGCTGCTCGTCGTCCGTCCCGCCTCCGTTGCCGAGGGGCTGGAGCTGGCCGGCTGGATCGCGCGCGGCGGCCTGGTCGACGCCCTGGTGCTCGACCTCGGGGAGGGGCGTGGGGGACGCGGCGGCTCGGCGCTGGCGACCGGGCTGGATCGGCTGGGTCGGCTGCTGGCCCATGGCCGCTCGGTCACGCTGCTGCTCGCCGGGGAGCGGTGGCGGGAGGCGGTGGGCCGGGTGGCATCGGTCCGGCTCTCGCTGCGTCGCGAGGCATGGCTGGCGGTCGGGCGCGACCTGGTTGGCCAGCGGGTGCGGGCCACCGTGGACCGGAACCGATGGGCGCTGGCCGGGGCCGCCGCCACGCTCGACCTGTGGTTCGCGGAGGGGCGCCGGGTGGACCCGCTGCTGCCGTCGCTCGCGGTGCCCGACGAGGTCGTGCCGGATCTCGAGCACGAGGTCGCCGTGCCGGACCTGGCGGACGTGGCGGACGTGGCGGACCTGGCGGACGTGGCGGACCTGGCGGACGTGGCCGCCCGGGAGGAGCGGCCGGCTCTGCGCCTCCTCTCCGCCTGACACGGGCTGCGCCCGGCCTGGCGAGATTCCAGCGCGATGAGGGAGCTAATGCTCACCCAGTGCACGCTATCTCCGGATCCCGGGGAGTGCTGGGGCCCGAGAGCGTGGTTGGGGGTGGTTATGTGCTCCGGGTGCACGTTCAGTCGCCATTCGGTGGTGGAACGTCGCGTGGGTACGGGGTTCCTGGGGATAACGTGCACCCACTGCACGTTATGGGCGGCAGGGGCCGGTTGGGCGACCGATGACGCCGCGCACCGTGCCTGGTGGGAACACAGGCGCGCCCACCCGGTGGCCGGCCCGTGACCCGCATCCTGGCCCTCGTCTGGCCGACCCTCCGCGCCA
>CAYVLM010000267.1:0-3423 GCA_964452225.1 uncultured Steroidobacteraceae bacterium
TGGTCGAGCGTCATGGGCTTGCCGTTGACCTTCTGCTTGGCGATGGCGGCCTGGATCTCCGGGGTGACCCTGGTCTCGAAGTCGTTCAGCATCTTCTCCACCACCTGGCGCGCGCTGGCGTTGGTGTTCACCCGGTAGGTGTCGGGGAAGAGGTACCCCTCGAGCGTGCGTCCGGCCGGCAGGTCCTTGAAGAAGTCGTACTGGTTCAGCAGGTCGGCGGGCGGATTCTCCACCAGCTGGACGAACTCGCTGAGGTTCATGGTCAGCTTCGTCGTGGACAGGTAGCCGACGATCTGCTCAAGCCGCCATCCCTCCTGGATGCGGATGGTGATCTCGGGTCCTGCCTCCTGGCGGAGGGCGGCCACGATCTCCGACGGCGTCAGCGACGGCGACAGGTCGTAGGTCCCTGCCTGGAGGTCGCCCTGGCGGCCCGCCTCGTTGACCCAGTACTGGAAGGCGAGCTCGCTCCGAACCAGGCCGCTCAGGTACAGGTTGTGGCCGATCTGAGCGTCCGTCTGCCCCGTGTCGATGGTGAAGGTGATGCGACCGCCATCGGATCCCACGGCGGTGTCGTCGAGCACCTGCGGGTCGTACCAGCGCACGAAGTCGAGCACGATCCCCTGCTTGATCATGGTGGGGTTGGCCTCGACCCAGTCCATGAGGCGCGGCGCAAAGGCCAGGAAGCCCACGAAGATGAGGATCGCCGCCAGCGCCGCGACCCCGGCGATCCAGGCCAGCAGGATCAGCGGCTGGAACGGTCGGCTCGGGCGTTGGTCACCGCTGCCGCGCTGCGCGCGCAGCTCGCGGATCCGCTCGTTGCGGCGGTCCTCGTCCTCCCACCGGGTCCTTGGGTCGCTGTTCATCTGGTCTCCCGCTCTGCGCCGCCTGCCGATCCGGCCTCCGCGCCGGGGGGCGCGGTGCGACGGGCATCAAGATAATCCTGCAGGATCAGCCGGGCCGCCGCCGAGTCTAGCGCCCCGCTCTCTCGCGCCCGCCGGTCCTTCGATGCGGACCCCTGGCTCGCCTCCCAGCTGGTGAGGCGCTCGTCAACGTAGCGCACCTCCAGCCCCTCCGCGATCAGCGCGTCGCCGAAGGCACGCGCGGCCACAGCCTGAGCTCCCTCGCTGCCGTCCATGTTCCTTGGCAGCCCCAGGATCACCAGACCGGTTCGCTCCGCCGCGGCCAGGGCGATGACCGCTCGTACTCCGGCGCGCAGGTCGGTCCCCAGTCGCGGCAGGCGAATGGCCGGGCGGGAGAAGGCGACGCCGGTCTCCGAGTCGGCAACGGCCACCCCGATCCGCCTTGCCCCATGGTCGAGGCCTATGAGACGGGTCACGGCGAAGCGGATGCCTCGGCGGTCGGGGGGGCCTGCACGGTCGGGGAGGCCTGCACGGTCGGCGAGGCCTGCACGGTCGGGGAGGGCTCGACGGTCGGGCTCGCCGGCAGCGTCAACGACGTGCCTGGGCTCGGGCTCGGGGACGCGCTCGACGTCTCCAGCTGGATGTCGATCCGGAAGGGAAGGATAGGCACGGAGCTCACCCACCCGGGCCAGAACTGGACGGTGGCCGGCCCGACATCACCGAGCGCGGCGATCGCCGCGTTTCGCGACTTGCCGGCAACGCGCGCCTTGAGCTCGCTCTGGTCAAGGATCGGGGCGACATCGGCCTGGACCGCCACCGTGGCCGACACCTGGTCGCCGCTCGGGACGGCCTGCACAACGGCCACCTTCACGGACGCGTCAACGACCGTCGTCTCCGCGGGTCGGTGGGCGGTGTCGGCCTGCATGGCGGCCGTCGCGGCGGACCGAAGGTCGGCATTCAGGACGTAACGCCGCGCGAAGCTCAGGGTTCCGGTCAGGGAGAACGAGTCCTGGTCCTTCGTGCCGACGAGATTCTCCGGGACCGAAACGGACGGGCTCTCCGACGGCTGCGCGGGGAGGTAGACGCGGTCAGGATGGGACGCGATCCGCGCTTGAAGCTGCGCCGCGAGGTCGCTCTCGACCTGCGAGACGAGGCCGCTGACGTCGTCCTGGGTGATCGTCGTGCCTGTCTTCGTGGCTCCGCCCGTGAACGGAGCCCTGTTCGCCACCAGGGGCGGACACAGGGCACGTGGATAGGGGCAGAGCTCCGACGCCACCTGGCCGTCCTTGATCGTGTTGATGGCCCCAGTGGCTACGTTGCCCGACTCACCCTTGGCCGTCGCGGTTGCGTGCACGGACGCTGTGGCCGGATCACTGAAGGGAGATGGCCGGGCTGGCACTACGACATCCTTGTCGGTCGAGAACGTAATGTCGCCCGCGGCGACCTTGGTGCCTTTCGGAATGCGGACCGCCGAGACGTTCACATTGGCGAAGTAGACAACGCCCTTGGCCGGGGTGGATTGGTCGTAGGTGCCCGTGGCGGCGGCGGTGAGGGTGCTGGTGATCTGGCCACTGTCCAGGGTGGAGGCCACGTCGACGGTGTAGGTCAGCGGGCCGATCTGGCGGGTCTGCGGCGTGATCCGGAGGGTGGCCTCGGGGAGCACCGCCGCCACGAGCGCGATCGCCAGCACCACCGCCGCGACGCCCCAGAGCACGCCGCGACGGCCACGTGGCCACCATCGCCGTCTGGGCCTCCGGAAGACGGGCTGCTGGGGCGGCGGCACGGTGGGAACCGCCTGCGTATCGTCGGCCCGGCGCGCTTCCGAGCGTGCGGCAGGTGGCTCCCCACCCGGTGCCACCGCCGCCGCGCCGATCGCGGGTGCCACGGCGGGAGGCTCTCCCCGCACCACGTGGATCGCCGCCCGCGGCCTGGGGGGCGGCTCCGGGAGGGGCGACGCCTCCCCCTCCTGCGCCTCTCCGAGGGACGCGAATGCGGCGATTCCCGCCTCGGCGGCCAGCAGGCGCGACGCCGGGTCGGCGACCAGCCGCAGCTCCAGGCCGGCTGACTCGGCCCGCCGGGCGAGCAGCCGCAGGCCAACGGCGCTCGAGGTGGCCTTGCCCCGGCCGGGTGCCACCAGAATGACCCGGCCCGACCCCACCTCGTCGAGGCGGCGGACGACAGACGGAATCTCGTCGTCCGGCTCGAGGTAGAGCACCTGCACCGATGTCGGCGGCTGGTCGACCATGGGCCTAAAGATCCATGGCGCGCACTGCGCCGCGCATGGCGCGGTCGACGGCGCTCGTCTGGGCGTCCAGGATCAGCGCCTGGTGGGCCAGTGCCATGGGGGTCACGTCCTGTCGGGTGCCGAGCATCCCCGTGGCGTCCTGCAGCCCGGCGACGTCCCCGGGAGCGAGGGGTCTGACCTCGGGGCGCCGCGCGAAGGGGAGGCGGCGCCACCACGTGTCGGAGCCGAGCGCAGCGGCGACCTGTGGAAGCCGCGACCCGCCCCCGCACAGGTAGATGCGGGCCGGCAGCAGCTCGCCAGCGGCGAGGTCGCCGACCA
>CAYVLM010000268.1:0-3401 GCA_964452225.1 uncultured Steroidobacteraceae bacterium
CGCCGAGGAGGACGCCGTGGTGCGGCTGCTCGTCGACGGGTCGGCGTCGCTCGAGGAGACGCGGCGCCAGGTCCGGGCCGCCTACGCGCAGCTCATGGGCCAGCCCGGCGGATAGACGATGGCGCCGGCCATGTGGCCGGCGCCATCACGCGTCGTGGATTCCGGGCGCTCAGGGCGCGGCCGAGCTGGTTCCGACCTTTGGCGCCTGCGGGTAGGGGAAGTGGAACTCGTTGATCAGGCTGTCGATGGTGGACCCGGAGGTCTTCGCCGTCCGGTCGTCCTGCACGGGCCGCAGGACCATGGTGAAGGTGCCGCCGGCCGCCTGCAGCTCGGCGATCTTCTCCGCCGTCGCCAGGTCGGTGCGGACGATGTAGATCGACCCGTTGCGCGACAGGATCGTGAGGTCCTGCAGCGTGACCTTGGTCGACGGGCCGGGCACGAACTCGGCCTGGGTCTGCGCCGCCTGGCCGGCCGGCTGGCCGAGCTGAGGGTTGAGCGCCATGGTGACGATCAGGTCGACGTTCTGACCTGCCTGCAGCGTGCCCGCCACCGCGTGGTCGTCGGCCACGGTGACCGAGACGGCCCGCAGGTCCGGGCCGGTCGGGTCGAAGGATGCTCCCGGATCGAGGATCGAGAAGGCCTGCCCCGAGGTGTTCGAGGCCAGCAGGTTGCGGGTGATCATCTCGCCGTTCGAGATGGTCACGCCGCTGATGCGGCCCAGGACGTCATCGATGCGGGTGTAGGCATCGGCGTTGGTCGGGTCGGCCGGGACGGTCCGCATCGCGACGTCGCCCTCCTCGATCGGCTTCCGGCTGGCGATGTCGCGGGCCGCGACGACGACGCTGCGCATCTGGACCGGCGCGGCGGTCGTCGGCGCCGAGAAGCGGAGCGCCACGAAGACCACGCCACCCACGATGAGCGCCATCACCAGGCCCACGGCGATGTAGAGCTTGGATCGCTTGCTGTTCTTGTCCGAGTATTCGAGTTCCACGACGCGTGTGCTCCTTGTGCGATGGGCCTGCTCACCAGGGGACCAGGCGTGCCTGCTCTGCGCGGCGCAGCGCCTGGTTGCCGGCATCGGGGTAGACGCCCGAGACGGCCTGGACCTGGATCGAGTTGGCACCCACATCGGTCACCTGGAAGACGGCGAAGCCGATGATGTCGACATAGGTGCCGTTACTCGAGCTGCTCGCCACGTAGATCGTGGCGGGGACCACGTGGACCACCGGCTGGCCGTCGCCGTTGGTGCCGGAGGCGCGGATGTTGAAGCGGTAGCAGCCGGCGGCGAGGCCCGTGGTGTCGACCGTGAGAGTGGATGGGGAGCCGCTGCCCGACGAGGAGGGAACCACGGAGGTCGAGCTCAGCGTGATCTGACCGGTGCCGATGCTCGACGCGTTGAAGCTGCAGTCGGTGAACGAGCTGGCGTCGATGCTCAGCGACACCGGGTTGGTGGTGCCCCACTTCGTGTTGGTGCCCGTGGTCGTCGACACGTAGAGCTGCATCGAGATCTGACCGCCCAGGGTGCTGGTACTCCCGCTCAGGGTGGAGTTGTCAAGGCTGAAATCGCGCGAGGCGCCGCCGACGTAGACCGGGACCGGGTAGCGGCGCGCCTGGAAGTACGGATCCCCGGACCGACCCTCGATCCAGAGGGTGTAGATCCCCGCCGGGACCGCGTTCGACTGGAGGTTGCCCATCGTCACCTTCGTCCCCTTCTTGTCGGGGATGAAGACGTTGGTGGACCAGATCGGCATGTTCATCTGCCCGGCAGCCGGCGGGTCGTTGGCGGCGGGATCGGCCTGGATCAGGTCCCATTCCGGGTGGCCCGCGTCCGCCGCCCCGAAGTCGCCACGGAGGAAGAGGGTCACCGTGGAGTTGAACGAATCGTTGCGGGACACGGTGAAGGGGAACGCCGGTCCGGCGATCGTCTCGGTGCTGCCGATGGTGATCGCAGACGGCGGGGCGATGGAGAAGTCGGGGATCTGCATCACGGTGCCGTTGTAGACCGCGAGCAGGAGCCGGTCGCCGACGCCGAAGGTCTGGCTGAACTCGCTGACGACCTGGGCGGTGTCGTTGCCCTCGAGCGCCGCGACCTGGTCGTTGGGATCGGCGGGGGAGGTGATCGACGGGAAGCTCGGCCCGAGGTAGCCGTCGGTGATGTAGGCACCCTCCTTGTTCTTGAGGGTGTTGACGCTCATCCCGCTCGTTGCGCCGTTGTAGTAGACGCGGGAGAAGGTCGAGTCGAAGTTGCGGACGTCCAGCGCCACGAAGCCACGGAATGACGAGTCGTTGGACGCCTTGGAGCCCGGCCCGTAGAGGTCGAAGACCGGTCCGGGGTTTGCCTCGGAGGCCGGGGTGCGCCCGTCGTAGCCCAGCACGCTGGTGGGGTCGACCTCGCCCTGCGTCGACGTTGCGTCGGTCGCGACGGTGTCGACGAAGCCGCCGCCCGGCCCCGGCGCGTTGAGGTAGCGCCTGGCGACGAGCGGGAGCGCTGGGCCGCCCTGCAGCCCGCAGCGGGCTCGCGCGCCGGTGGCCATGCTCTGGACC
Organism: uncultured Steroidobacteraceae bacterium; assembly: GCA_964452225.1. Taxonomy (GTDB): domain Bacteria; phylum Chloroflexota; class Limnocylindria; order QHBO01; family QHBO01; genus CAVXEH01. Next base: position 2,545 of record CAYVLM010000268.1, read on the forward strand.
CCGATGACCTTGCCGAGGGTGGTGGGCAGGGTCGAGCTGATCGCGACGCGGACGCTGGTGCCGCTGATGAGGATGCCGCTGGAAAGGTAGTCGGGATCGCCGGCATGTCCGTCCGCGTACCGCGGCGCGCCCCAGGCGGCGATGGTCGCGGTGGCGCCGGCCGGCGAGTTCTGGAGGTTGACGAGCGCGGTCTGGCGCCCGTCGCCCGCCGCGGTCGCATCAGAGTCGCCATCGATCAGGGCCCGGCAGGCGGCGAGGGCCGCCGCATCGGCGGCCGTCTGGATGTGCCGATGCTCGGCGACCTGGCGCCCGACGTCGATCGCGAGGCCGGAGAAGGCGAGCAGGATCACGAGGAGGAGGGCGACGATCACGAGCACCTGCCCGCGCGCGCCGCGCGGCACCCCGGCCGCCACGGGCATCAGTTCACCACCATGGTTGCAGTGACGGTCTGCACGAAGCGGCCGTTCGAGTCGTGCGGCAGGATCTGGCCGAGGAACGGGACGATGATGTCCGAGCGGTAGGTGAGGGTGACCTCCATGAGGCACCCTTCACGGCTGTCGGGGACGCAGGTCGTGGTTGAGTCCGTGCTGTCCGGGCACGGGCTGGTGGGGGTCGCCATGTCGGCGCAGTAGGCGATGGTGAGATCGCCGTTGGCCTGCGTTTCCCCCGTGTTCGTGGTGCAGGCTCCGCCGCTGGTGGTGGCGCTGAAGTGCGGCGCGCTGGCCGTGAGCAGCCCGAAGGCATCGGTCGCGGCGGTCAGGACGTCGGCGCAGCGCTCGCCGTCGTTCCAGGCCTTGGTGTGGGTGTTGTCGTAGAGGTAGATGGTCCCGGCGCGCGCGCCTTCGCGCGCCGCGTTG
>CAYVLM010000269.1:0-3397 GCA_964452225.1 uncultured Steroidobacteraceae bacterium
TCGACGTTAGCCACGACCCGTCCGGCGTGCGCTCAAGCATCGGCCTGGTCTTCCAGGATCCCTCCCTGGACCAGCAGCTGACCGCCCGGGAGAACCTCGAGTTCCACGCCTACGTGTACGACGTGGCCGCCTCCGAGCGGCGCCGGCGCATCGACGAGGTCCTGGAGATGGTCGAGCTCACCGACCGGGCCGACTCGGTGGTCATGACCTTCTCCGGCGGGATGCGGCGGCGCCTGGAGATCGCGCGCGGCATGCTCCACACCCCGCGCGTGCTCTTCCTGGACGAGCCCACCATCGGCCTGGACCCCCAGACCCGGCGGCACATCTGGACCTACCTGGGACGGCTGCCGAAGGAGCACGGGGTCACGATCTTCATGACCACCCACTACATGGACGAGGCCGAGTACTGCGACCGGATCGCCATCATCGACCACGGCGAGATCCAGGCGGTCGGCACTCCGAGCGAGCTGAAGTCCATGGTCGGCGGGGACGTGGTCACCATCACCACCGCCGACAACGCCGCCGCCGCTCCCGAGATCGCCGCCCTTGCCGGGGCCGAGCCGATCATCGACAACGGCTCGATCCGCGTGGAGGTGACCGATGGCGCCGGCTTCGTGCCACGCCTCGTCCGCGAGACGAGCGTGGAGGTGACCTCGGTGGCGTTCCACCGCCCCAGCCTGGATGACGTCTTCCTCAAGCTCACCGGGCACGCCATCCGCGACGAGGAGTTCAGCAGCACCGACCAGATGAGGATGCGTGCACGGGTCTGGACCGGGAGAAGGGGACGATGAGCACCGAGAACACGATCGCCACGACGCCGGCCGTCGTCCGCGGCCGCATCCGACGCGGCACGCTGGGCCCGGCCCTGCGCGCCATCTACATCATCTGGTACCGCGATGTGCTCCGCTTCTGGCGCGACCGCGCCAGGCTCATCGCGTCCTTCGCCCAGCCGCTCCTGTACCTGCTGATCTTCGGCACGGGCCTCAGCTCGGCGCTCTCCGGCGGCTTCGGCGGGGGCGGAGCCGGCGGGGCGAGCTTCAGCTACACCCAGTTCATCTTCCCCGGGATCATCGGCATGACGGTGCTGTTCGGGGCCATCTTCAGCGCCATGAGCATCGTCTGGGACCGCGAGTTCGGCTTCCTCAAGGAGGTGCTGGTGGCGCCCATCGACCGCTCCGCGGTCGCCATCGGCAAGTCGCTCGGCGGCGCCACGCAGGCCATGATCCAGGGGGTGGTCCTGATGGTCCTGGCGCCCCTGGTGGGCGTCAGCCTGACGATCGGCTCGGTGCTGGCGGCGATCCCGCTGATCTTCGTCCTGGCCTTCAGCCTCTCGGCGCTGGGGGTGGCGATCGCCTCGCGGATGCGCTCGATGCAGGGCTTCCAGGTGGTGATGAACTTCCTGATGATGCCGATCTTCTTCCTCTCCGGCGCCCTCTTCCCGCTGGGCGGGCTGCCGTGGTGGATGACCGGCCTGACCTTCGTCGACCCGGCCGCGTACGGGATGGATCCCCTGCGCCGCGTGATCCTGGGCGGCGGCGGGCCGGCGCACCAGCAGATCCTCGACGCCATGAGCCTGAACATCAACGGCAGCGTGCTGCCGATCATCCTGGAGGTCGGCATCCTGGCGGCCTTTGGGATCGTGATGCTCGGCGTGGCGGTCTGGAACTTCCGGGTGCGGGACTAGACCGATGGCGACCGGACACGACGAGCTGCGCGAGCAGCTGACCAACCTCCTCGACGGCGTGGGCGCCCACATGCCGTTCGAGGCGGCGGTGGCAGACTTCCCGCCCGACGCGATCAACCGGCGTCCGCCGAACGTGCCGTACACCTCGTGGCACCTGGTCGAGCACCTGCGCCTCACCCAGCGCGACATGCTCGAGTACGTGACCAGCGCCGACTACCGGGAGAAGGCGTGGCCGCGCGAGTTCTGGCCCGATCCGGCCGCCACCGCGACGGCCGAGGAGTGGGCGGCATCGGTCTCAGGGTTCCTGGAGGACCGTGCCGCGCTGCGGGCCATGGTCACCGATCCGGAGCGCGACCTGCTGGCGCCGCTGCCGCTGACGCCGGGACGGTCGCTGTTCCGGGCGGTGCGGATCATCGGCGACCACAACGCGTACCACACGGGCGAGCTGGCGATCCTGCGCCAGGTGATGGGCACCTGGCCGCCCGACCACCGCTGAGCGGCAAAGCGCCGGAAAGGGATCGGCTCAGAAGGTGAGCTTGGTCACCATCAGGAAGACGATCACCACGATGGCCACCTGCAGCAGCATGCCGCCCTGGCCGATGCTGGCCCCCAGCTCGGCGACGCGAGGCGGTGGCCCGGGCGGTGACCCCGCCGGCGGCGGACCCGCGGCGGACAGCTGCCTGAGGATCGACAGCATCTCCGTGACCTTCGGCAGCTGAATGAAGATGGAGAAGAGGACCGCGGCGACGTAGACGATCACCGCGATGACCAGCCAGAGCGCGAGCGGGTCGATGCCGGCAATGAAGATCATGGGGATCCCGGTCACGGGCATCGTCAGCGCCATCGGGATCACGATCCGCCTCGTGAGCGTCTCCGCGACCTCCACCGCGAACGCCCCCTGCTGCGGGTTCTGTCGGCCGAGCCTGGCGATGAGCGGCATCGCAAAGGACGGCCCGAACGCCACGATTGCGCTGATGACGTGGAGGAAGAGGAGCACGGCGAGAAGGGCGGACACGAATACAGAAACCTCGAAGCTCGGTCGTTGATGGCGCGAAAGGGTACACGTACCGACCCGCATGGGGCGGAGCGGGGTGTCTGCGATCAGTCGCGCATGGGCAGGAGCTGTGGGAGGCGTCTGCGTCGGGCGCGCTCAACGATGCGCTGCACCAGGGACTCCATCTCATCGTAGCCCATCGGCGGAAACGTCCCGGATGGCCGCCAACCACTGGTGACGAAGATCACGTTCTGACAGGCGGTCGTGCGAGGAACCGGCGCACGTCCGCCGCATCGCTCTGCAGTGCCGCGGCGACCCCTGTGGAAACGACCTGGAACGGCCTGAGATCGACCTCGTCGCGCTGCAGGCTCCAGGTGGCGATGGCCCGTCCCTCTGCAAGCGCGAACGACCGGAAGAGCCCGTTAACCGCGACGATCTGCCCGTGCTCACCCACGATCGGATTCCGGTCGCGCCAGCCGAGGAGCAGGGGATCGTACGGGCCGAGCAGCCGCGGGGGCGGCCAGGCGTCCACCGCCGGGGCTCGGCCGCGCAGGTCGAGGAGCCCGTCCGTGCGTTCCACGACTTCCGAGCGGATGGCTCGCAGGCCAGCCCTGGCGTCACGCAGGCGTAGGCCCGACCACTTCGCCAGGTCGCGGTCGTCCGCCGGGCCATGCCCGGCGAGGTAGCGGCGCGCGAGCTCGCCGAGCGCCAGGCCACAG
>CAYVLM010000270.1:0-3385 GCA_964452225.1 uncultured Steroidobacteraceae bacterium
CGCGGACGATGAGCCACAGCTTGGGGAGGCTCTCGTCCGCGCCGGCCAGCGCCTGCTCGGGAGTGGCATCCTCGAGCTCACCGAGGGCAGCGCGGCGCCGGGCGTAGTCGACCGGCCGGCGGTTGTCGGGGTCGACGAGGCTCAGGTCCCACAGCTCGGTCCCCTGGTAGAGGTCCGGGACGCCCGGGGCGGCGAGCTTGATGAGCGTCTGGGCCAGGGCATTCGTGCGCCCCGGCTCGACGAGCGGTTCCACGAACCGCTGGACCTCGTCGGTGAAGGACGGGTCCGCGAGGCACCCGCGCACGAACCGCTCGAGCGCCACCTCGTAGTCGGCGTCCGGGGCGGTCCACGAAGTGTGCAGCTTCGCCTCCCGTGCTGCCTTGCGGGCGTAGGCGGCGACCCGGTCGGCGTCGATTGGCCAGGCTCCGACCAGGGTCTGGTAGAGGAGGTACTCGTCGCGGCGGTCCGGGACGCCGGGCCGCGTCCGGTACGCGCTCGCGGCGGAGGCGAAGCGGCTGACCGCCCTGCCCCAGGCGGATGGGATCTCGGAGAGCAGCGCCAGCCGGGCCCGCACGTCGCCGCTCCGCTTCGTGTCGTGGGTCGAGGTGGCCAGCATGCCGCGCGGCCACCGCTCGGCACCGGCGGCGAGCCGCGCGTGGGCCGCCCCCGGATCGATCGCCAGGCGGTCGGGCTCGGAGCCGACCTCGTTGCGCGCGACGAACCGCACGTACCGGTAGAACGCGGTGTCCTCGATCCCCTTGGCCATGGCGGCGGGCGTGAGCTGCTGGAACCGGAGGGCGAGCTCGGTGGCCCGCTGGTCGGGCACCTCGAGGAGAAGGATCGCGCGAAGGAACGCGAAGAGATCCTGATCGAGATCCGGTCGCGCGGCGCGGGCCGAAGCGATCGCCTGCTCCACGGCAATCGCGTCCTCGGGCACCGGCGCCGCGGGGGCCCGGTCTCCTGGCGGCTGCCCGTCCGCCGGGCGGACGTAGGTGCGGTAGACGCCGAAGCCCGCGGCTACCTCCCGCAGCGCACCGTGGAGCTCGTGCCGGGTGAAGTCCCGGTAGCGCCGATGGCCCTCGCAGACCTCCACGAACAGGTGCGCGAGCCGGTTCAGGTCACTGCCGAGGGCGTCGGACAGCGCCTCGTGCCGAGCCTCGGTTGCCACGTCGGTCCAGGAGCGATCGTCCCGGACGAACCGACGGTAGCGGCGGGTGAGCGGCTCCTCTCCAGCAGGATCCACCAGGAGCCCCGCGGCCGTGTCCGCGAAGCGGTAGCCCGTGTCTCCGTCGATCGGCCAGTCCACACGCAGCGGCTCGTCGCCGACCAGGATCTTCTCGGCCACGATCCAGGCACGCGGCGCGCGGCCGCGCAGCCGCTCGAAGTACCCGGCCGGGTCGCGCAGGCCGTCCGGGTGGTCGACACGGAGGCCGTCGATGCGGCCCGCCTCGACGAGCGAGCAGATGAGCGCGTGCGTGGCCTCGAAGACCTCCGGTCGCTCGACGCGGAGGCCGATGAGCGAGTCGATGTCGAAGAACCGCCGGTAGCCAAGGTCGCGCGATGCGGAGCGCCAGTAGGCGAGACGGTAGTTCTGCTCGTCCAGGAGCCGATCGAGCTCGTCGGCGCTCGAGTTCACCTCGGCGATGACCCGGTCGAGGGCGCCGGCGAGACGGGGCACGTCGACGAGGATCTTCAGCCGGGCGCCGAGCACCGCGGCATCGGCCCGCCGTCGCTCGATCTCGGCCGGATCCGCGGCGGTCGATGGCGGCAGCTCACCGAGCGCCCTGCCGATGAAGGCAAGCTCGTCCGACCCGCCCATGGCCCCCGCGCGCGTGACGACAGGCCCGAGCGAGCGTGGATCGAGCGGGAATCGGCGCTCTCCGACCGCCACGGCCAGGCGCGTCCCGTCGCGGGCGATGCGGATGCCGCCCGACTCGAGGACGCGCCCGTAATGGTCGCCCAGGACCGGCAGCAGGATCACGTTGCGCAGCCGGCTCTCCGGCGGATCCCAGTCCACGTCGAAGAACGCCGCATAGCGGCTGGCGTGCCCGTGCTCGAGGACGTCCCACCACCATGCGTTCCCGCCGCCGCTGATCGCCATGTGGTTGGGGACGATGTCGACGATCACGCCCATCCCGCGCTCGCGGAGCGCGCTCACCAGGGCATCGAATTCCGCGGCACCCCCGAGCTCGTCGCTGATCCGCGCGTGGTCGACCACGTCGTAGCCGTGGCTGCTGCCGGGCGTCGCCGCCAGGATCGGCGAGCAGTAGACGTGGCTCACCCCCAGCGCGTCGAGGTAGTCGACGAGGTCACGAGCTGCGGCAAACCCGAATCCCCGGCGCAGCTGGAGACGGTAGGTGGCACGCGGAACCGGGGCCTGCCGCGCCACCGTCGTGGTGCTGGCCATCGCGCTAGTCGCGCAGCTGCAGGAGAATCACCGCGGACCGGCCGCCCACCTCGAACGTGGTCCCGCCACCGTGGACGGCGGGCGGGTCCTCCGGGGGCACCAGCCCCGAGATGGTGTTCACGACGAGCCGCCATGGACGGCCGTCGTGGTTCGGAAGTCGGAACCGAGCGGGTCCCTCGTCGGCGTTGAGGATGACGAGGATCGTATCGTCGACGATCCGGCTGCCGCGCTCGTCGAGCTCATCGATCGCGTCCCCCGCAAGACGGAGCCCGATGGTGTGGAGCCCGGAGGCGCCCCACTCCTCGTCGGTCATCTCGCGACCGTCCGGCCCGTACCAGGTGAGATCCTTCACGGACGAGCCGCGGATCCGGCGCCCCTGGAAGAAGCGGCGCCGTCGCAGGACCGGATGCTCGGCAACGAGGCGGACGAGCGCAGCCGTGAACTCGGTCAGCTCCTCGGCCGGCCCCTCGCCCGACCAGTCGAACCAGCTGATCGGGTTGTCCTGGCAGTAGGCGTTGTTGTTGCCACCCTGGGTGCGCCAGCGCTCGTCGCCCCCGAGCAGCATCGGCACCCCCTCGCTGACGAGCAGCGTGACGAGGAAGTTGCGGGCCTGCTGCAGGCGTGCCGCGCAGATCGCCGGGTCCTCGCTGTCGCCCTCGACGCCGAAGTTCATGCTGACGTTGTCATCGCTCCCGTCGCGGTTCTGCTCGCCGTTGGCCTCGTTGTGCTTTCGCTCGTAGCTGACCAGGTCGCGCAGGGTGAACCCGTCGTGGGCGGTCACGAAGTTGATGCTCGCGTGCGGGAGCCGGCCGTCATCGGCATACAGGTCGGACGATCCCGAGAGCCGGTAGCCGAGCTCGGCGGTCTGCCCCCCGAGGCCTCGCCAGAAGCGGCGCACCGTGTCCCGGTACCGCCCGTTCCACTCGCTCCAGCCAACCGGGAAGTTGCCGACCTGGTAGCCGCCCTCGCCGAGGTCCC
>CAYVLM010000271.1:0-3376 GCA_964452225.1 uncultured Steroidobacteraceae bacterium
TCCTGCTGGGAGTCTGGTTCCTGATCGGGAACTACCTCCCGTGGCTGCGCATCGGGCAGCTCTGGCCGCTGATCCTCGTCCTCCTTGGCCTGCTGCTCCTCTACACCGCCACCCGATCCACGGCCGACTAGCGCGCCGAGCGGGCGCCGCCTGTCAAGCAGGTCGCGGCCCCACATCGAGAACGCTGCGGCGGCCAGCCCGAGCGCCGTTCCCACGGCGAGCTGGATGCTGCCCGGCGACAGGAGGCTGGCCCGGGAGCCCTGCGGCGGGCCGGGGAACTGGAACTCGTAGTTCCACGGTGGCAGGGCGCGCGCGGCGTTGATGTACCAGTCCGGCATCGGCCAGGCGGCGCCGAGCGGCCATATGAGGACCCCGACCACCACCGCGGCCACCAGGAAGGCGATCCCCAACGAGGCGTAGGCGCGGCTGCGCAGCACCTCGTCGAGGATGTACGCGACGGCCACCATGGCGAACAGCACCGCCGTGAAGTAGTGGTACTGGAAGGTGGCCCGCTCGACCCACGTCCACGGCAGGTACTGGAAGGCGAAGGCGGCAACGAGAAGGGCCAGCGCGTAGGAGCGCCGCTTCCAGGCCAGCACCGTGCAGGCGAGGAGCGCCGGGATGCCGGCCCAGAACAGGATCGGGTTCCCGCCGTTGTAGATGGCGCCAACCAGCTGGTTGTCCCAGGTGCCCGGGGAGCCGTAGAACCAGACCGGCTTGAGGTCCAGGGGCCAGCTCCACCAGGGCGAGGCGGCGGGATGCCCGGCCTGCAGGCCGAAGTGGTAGGCGAACATCTGGGCCTGCAGCTCATCGAGCGACCAGCCGTAGCCGGGTCCCTGGTTGGGAATCGCCACCGAGTGGCCCAGCTGAAGGTACGGGATGTAGCACAGGAAGTAGACCGCCATGGGGATCACGAAGAGGCAGGCACCGATCCAGGGCCAGGCGAAGCCGCCCATCTCCCGTGGCTGCATCCAGCGCCGGTCCGAGCCGCGCCTGCGCCGCGACAGGTAGGCGCGCCAGGCGACGAGGGCGAGCGCCACCCCCACCATGATCCAGGCCGGCCAGGCGGCCTGCGTCCCCCTCGCCAGGAATCCGAAGAAGTCCTCGACCGGCCCGCGCGGCGTGCGCCCGGGGACCTGCCCCCAGGCAATCGCGAACGCGAGGCCCACGCCGCCCAGCACCACCCCTGTGGCCGGGATCGCCATCAGGTCTGCCGCCGCCAGCCGCACCGGCCTGACGACGACGAGCACCAGGCCGAGCGCGAGCGCCAGCAGGCACACGGCCAGGAATGGCCATGGCGCGCCGACCCCGCCCGCGATGGCGAGGAACCCGATGAGGGCTATGAGCAGCAGCCGGCCCAGCGCCGAGCGGGCCAGCACCATCACCCACAGGCCGGCAAGAGCGTAGAAGCCGACCCACTTCGAGGCTGCCGCCGGCCCGACCAGATCTGCCAGAAGACCAGGTACGCGGCCACGATGAAGAACGCCACGTAGATGTCGTTCATCGCGATCCGGCTCATGACGTAGCTCATCGCGTCGAAGGTCACGAAGGCGGCCGCCAGGATGGCGATCCTGCGTCGTCGGAACATCGTCGCCGCGAGCAGGTAGATGAGACCCACCAGCGCGGAGCCGAAGATGATGCCCATGAGCCGCCAGGCGAACGCGTTGCTTCCCGCGTCGATCCCGACCAGGGATGCGGAGCCGTCCGCAGCCAGGGTCGCCACCAGCAGGCGGCCGTTGTCGTCCGCCTGTCCGTGGTTCGAGATGTCCATGGCCATGGCGGTTGACGGACCCGGCAGGGTCGTGGAGTCAAAGGTCGCGAACCCCGACCGGTCGTCGCCAAGCGGCTGGATGGTCCACACCGTTGGCGCCCCGCTCACGGCGTCCGTCCCGGATGCGTACACGATGTTGGCCACCGACTGCCAGATGAAGCCGGTCGCCTGGCCGGGGAGCGGCACCGTCGCGGTGATCGCCAGGTTGGGCGGCGCCGTCACGATCGTCATCCCGCCCCGGGTCGCGGGATGCTCGTCGGTCGCAGAGAGGGGTCCGGTCGCGATCCAGATCTGCTGGTCGCCGCCGCTCCCCGAGACCATGATGGGGCCGAGCGGCGGGGCCGGCAGGCTCACCGTCCTGACCTGCGCCAGGGTGGATGCGTCGAGCGCAACGAGCGTGCTGCTGGCGGGTTCCACGGCCAGGACGACGTCGGACCCCGTGTCGCCGCTGCCCGCGGCGAAGGCCACCTGGGGCACGGCCATGTGCTGGGTCGTGAGCATGGTCCCGGTGACCCGCTCCGCCACGCCGATCCCGTCCTTCCCGTGGAAGATCACCGTGGTCGGCTCGACGAGGATCTGGTCCACCGATGCCAGGCCGGTGTCGATCGTGGCCGTGCCGGGCGGCGGCGCGCGCGGGCCGGTATGGGCGAGGAAGGCGCTCAGGTCGTAGACGAGCACCTGCCCGCCCGAGCTCGAGCCAACCAGGAGCCGGGTGTCAGCCTCGTCGAACGCCAGCACCGCCACCGGGCTGCCGGTGTCCCACTGGGCGACCTGGTCGCCCGAGAGGGAATCCACCGCCGTGACCCGGTTCCCATCGCCGATGAAGGCTATCGATCGCGGATAGCCGTACGCGCTGCGCTTCGGTGCCACCGCCAGCGCGGTGGTGGCGTGGGGCACGGAGGTGCTGCTCACCACCTGGTTCGGGTTCGCGAGCTCGATGCCGGCCGCGATCAGGTACTTGGCCAGCATCGGGTGCGTCCACTCGTACACGTCCCGCGTCCAGCCGTGCTCCCAGTCGGACAGGAACTCGGTCGCCGATCGGGCGTGGTACACCTCGTCGAAGTGCATCGAGGTCGGGATGCCGAGCCGCCAGAGCCGATAGCCGAAGGCCACCAGCACGAAGGCGACCACGAGGAGCAGGTCAACCCGGTCCAGCCGGCGCCAGCCCTCGCGGTAGAGCGGATGTCGGCGATCGACCCGCAGCCATCTGCGCAGGGTGCCGACCGGCCCGTCCTCGGCGGAGCCCGGCTCCTCGGGCCATGGCCCGGCCCAGGCTCCCGGCTCGAGCAGAGTCCCCGTCTCGTCGGGATCGCCGGAGGCTCCCGCCGGCTGCGCGGCGGCGAACGCCGGGGACGCCTGCAGCTCGGGGAGCTCCGCGCCCCGTCGGGCGACGCCCACCGCCATCACCAGCAGCCAGCCGAGCACCACGACGATCATGGCCGATACCAGCTCGATCCCCCACGGGCTGAGGAGCGTGGCGTTGAGCACGGGGTCGCGGGCCATCGCCTGCCCGCCCACCCCCGGGTTCATGACGCTCCCCTGCACGAACGACCAGTCGGCGGTGTAGACGCCGTAGATGTTCACGAAGAACGACAACGCCAGAAG
>CAYVLM010000272.1:0-3371 GCA_964452225.1 uncultured Steroidobacteraceae bacterium
GGGCTGGTTCGACGAGGAGGCCGATGTCGCAGCCCGCCCGGACGGCGACCCCGGGGCGCCCGACGCCGAGGACCAGGCGCCACCGCCGTCCGGCGTGGAGTCCGGGCAGACGCCTCCCGATGAGCCGCCCGGAGAGCCGCCATCCGACGGGGAGCCCCCACCCGATGAGCCCCCACCCGATGAGCCCCCACCCGATGAGCCGCCTTCCGAGGAGCCCCCATCCGATGAGCCGCGCGATGAGTCGCCCGAGGTCTGGGACGTCCGGCGATTCGGCGAGCGGCGCAAGGCGACCCTGGCCGAGCAGGCCGTGCCGTGGCTGGTGGGCTTCCTGCTGGCCCTGGCCGGGATCGTCATCGTGCTCCTCACCCTGATCTTCACAACGCCGAACAACGGGGTCGCGGCCACCTCGGAGCAGCCGCTCCCGACGCCGCCGCCGAGCTTCGAGGCGAGCGCCGCCCCCGCATCAGCCACGCCCACGGCAACGCCGGCGCCATCGGTCCCCGCGTCGGCGAGCGTGGTGCCCACGCCCATCCCCACCTACGGGGCGCTCGAGATGCTCTACCTCTCCCGCCCGAGCGCGCTGGGGGTCAGCGAGCTGTTCCGGAGGGACTTCTCGAGCTCCGTCGGCGCGTCGGCGATCGCGGGGTCGAGCACGGACGTCACCGACTACGCGGTGGCGCCGGACGGGACCGTGGCGGTGGCCATCATCAACCGCACGCTCCTGGCGATCACCCCCGGCCAGGCCAACCGGACCCTGACGCACGACGTCGACCTTGCGACCTTCGGCGCCGATGCCGGCACCGTCTACGCGGTGCAGGTCGTGACGAGCCGCTCCAACCCCATGGCCACCGTCTACGCCGTCAACATCGGCTCGGGCGCCAGGACCACGCTGGCCACGCTGAACTTCACGCAGCCTCCGGCCGTCTCGCGGTCGGCGCTGCAGGCGGCCCGCTTCGTCGACGACGGGGGGAGCGAGCGACTGTACGCCACCAGCGACGGCAACCTCGTCTTCTGGGTCTCGGGCGTCGGCCAGTGGCGCATCGACCCCGTCAGCGGCGACATCCTGAAGGTCACGCGCCAGCCGATCCTGTGGTCGCCCGACGGCACCCAGCGCATCAAGGTCTCGGAGACCAGCTCAACCTCGACGCTCACCCTGGTCGACTCATCGGGGACGACCCTCTCGAAGGTCACGGTGTCGGGGGTCCTCAGCCATCTGCGCTGGTCGCCGAACGGGAAGCGGGTTGCCTTCACCCTTGGCGTGAGCCTTGGCGGCGGGATCCGCCAGGACCTGTACGACTGGAACCTGGCCAACGGCAAGCAGCCGACCCGTCTGACCTCCGATGGGGCGAGCTATGGCGCCGAGTGGCTGGGTGTCGCACAATTCTGGCAGCCATGAGCCACCGCGACTCCGCGACCCGGCCCGCATGAGCCCCAGGCCCGAGGTCGTCAACCCCATCGGCGTGGAGCTTGACGAGACCGCCCGCATCATGCGCATCCGCTGGGATGACGGCCATCTCGGCGAGTGGGGCTGGACCGAGCTCCGACGGGCCTGCCCCTGCGCCCTCTGCTCCGGCGAGGGAAGCATGCCGGGCCTCGTGACCCTGGACACCTACTTCACCCCCGAGCAGACGACGCTGACCGAGGTGCGCTGGATCGGCCGCTACGCGCTGGCCCCCATCTGGGCCGACGGGCACGACACGGGGCTCTTCACCTACGCCAGGCTGCGGGAGCTGTGCGCCTGCCGCGAGCATCGGGCGGCCGGGTAGACCGATGGCGACCGAGCACGCGCCCCGCGACGGCCTGCTGCTGGTCCACGCCCACCCGGACGACGAGACCATGTCGACCGGCGGGCTGATCGCCCGCTCGGTGGCCGAGGGCCGCCGGGTGGACCTGGTCACCTGCACCGGTGGCGAGGAGGGCGAGATCCACGACCCGACCCTCGACCCGGAGGAGGCGAAGCCGCGGCTGCGGGAGATCCGGCGAGGCGAGCTGGACTGCTCGGTGGCAGCCCTCGGGAGCCCGGCCGCGAACGGCGGGGAGCTGAAGCTGCACCTGCTCGGCTACCGGGACTCGGGGATGATGGGCACGGAGTCCAACGACCGCCCGGACGTCTTCTGGCGCTCCGACCCCGATGAGGCGATCGGGCGCGTGGTGCGCATCGTGCGCGAGGCGCGCCCGGCGGTGATGGTCAGCTACGACAGCAACGGCAACTACGGGCATCCCGACCACATCAACGCCTACCGGGTGGCGGTGGGCGCCTTCGAGGCGGCGGCCGATCCGGCGCGGTATCCCGACGCCGGCCCGCCGCATGCGGTCGCCAAGCTCTACGAGACCGCCTTCAACCGGGAGGCGATGCTGGGCCTCATGCTCGAGCTCCATCGGCGCGGCATCCCGCTGCCCTGGGACTTTGGCGACGCGCTCGACAAGGCGGAGGCGGCTGCCGCCCAGTACGGGTTCGGGGAGCTCAACCCGACCAACATCGACGCGCTGCGCCAGGTCGGCGAGCTCCTGGCCTCCGGCGAGGAGCCGGGACCCTTCGGCACGCCGGACGCCGAGGTGACGGCCCACGTTGACGTCTCCGCCTACATCGGCGCCAAGCACCGCAGCATGGACTGCCACCGCACCCAGCGCCAGGACTTCGGGTGGATGCTGGAGATGCCGCCGGATCTGCAGGACCGCGCGCTCTCCACGGAGTGGTTCGTCCTCGCCCGCTGGCGCGATCGAGAGGTGCCGCCCGACCTGCGCGAGGACTCGCTGTTCGCCGGCCTCTGACCGGCGGGCAGCATCTGCCGATATGTCGAACGCGAGCATCGGACTCTCCGACGACCTCCACGAGTACCTCCTGCGCGTGGGGGTGCGCGAGCCCGAGGTGCTCAGCGCGTTGCGCGAGGAGACCGCCGCCCTGCCGCAGCACGGGATGCAGATCTCGCCCGAGCAGGGGGCGCTGATGGCGCTCCTGGTCCGCCTCAGCGGGGCTCGCCGCTGCCTGGAGGTGGGGACGTTCACCGGCTACAGCTCGACCGCCGTGGCCCTGGCACTGCCGCCCGACGGCCGCCTGGTCTGCTGTGACGTGAGCCGCGAATGGACCGATGTCGCCCGCCGTGCCTGGGAGGCGGCGGGGGTCGCCGACCGGGTCGAGCTGCACCTGGGGCCGGCGCTCGAGACCCTCGACGCCTTCCTTGCCGATGGCGGCGCCGCCAGCTTCGACTTCGCGTTCATCGACGCCGACAAGCCGAGCTACGGCGACTACGTGGAGCGTGCCCTGCGTCTCGTGCGCCGGGGCGGGCTGATCGCCATCGACAATGTGCTCTGGTCGGGGCGGGTGGCGGATCCGGCGGTGGATGACGGCAGCACCCTCGCCATCCGGGCCA
>CAYVLM010000273.1:0-3362 GCA_964452225.1 uncultured Steroidobacteraceae bacterium
AATGCACCGCGGTGCCCATGGCCTCAAGCGTCCAGTGGCTGCGTTGGGCCGGGCCTCCTGGGACACATTCCGACCACGGATGGCCCGATGGCGCCCGCTCCTTGTCCGTTAGTTGTCTCCCATGCAAATGGCGGCGAGCAAGGACGCGCAGCCAGCACTGGCCATGGCCGGCGAGTGGCTTAACCACCGTTGCAGCCGGCGGGGCCTCGGCGCGGGCTCAGTGCATGGGGCCCCATCGATCCCTCTGGTGGGTGCGACACCCGCGCGACAGTCGCGGGGCCTGCGGACGGTCCAATGGTGTCCCTACCACGATCGGGCACCTTCGCCAAGATGGCGGTGCAGGCACCGGCGTGCTCGGACCTGCGGATGGGGCGCAGTCGTGTGATGGGCGAGCCGGCACCATGATGGTGTCGGCTCGTTCAGGCTGGCAGGGGACGATTCCCCCGATCGTCCCCAAAGGCCGGGCAAGGCCGGGCAAGGCCCGGTGAAGCTAGGGCTCGTCAGTGAGCGCGCGCCCAGCCGATCCCCCAGCCGTCGCCGTCCGGGTCACCGGACCAGAGCGAGTCGCTGCCTTCATCCCAGTAGATGCCGCTGAGGTCGAAGCCCTCCAGCACCACGTTGCCGCAGTGCGCCGAGGCGGTAACCGGGTACAAGAAGGTCTGGTCGAACTCGTTGGTCTCGTAGTAGCCGGTGCCGGTCACGACCAGCCGCGTGGCGGAGCTGCCTGCCAGCGCGCACTCCATGGAGTACGAATCGGAGTAGACGAAGCGAGGGGCATCACCCTTCGTGACCTGCAGCGTCAGCGTGCTGGCGTCGCCCCAGACACTGCAGTCCATGCCCGACTGCGACTCGTTGTCCCCGGTCGCGCAGTCGATCGCGGTCCAGGAGCCGGCAAAGCCCGAGGGCTTGCCCGTGGCCGCACCGGCGACCTGGATCAGTGCGAGGGACGTGACGATGGCCAGGGCAACCGCAAGGGAAATGACTCGAGATCGCATTGGATGGATCCTCCCGTGACAGGCCCCGTTCGGGGACCGCTCGCCATCGGGATACCAGACGCCTCCTGCGGCCCGGATACGGGCCCACTGCGGCAGGACAACGGGCCGGACGCATGCAGCAGCCGTTGCCTCTGGCAGTCCCCCTTGAGAACCGGACGGGGAGATCGTGCGGGCTAGCATGGCCAGGTGAGCGCCCGCGGCCTGGCGGTCCACGCGGCTGCCGGGTCATGGGATCCGCCGGAGTGGGGGACATCCTCGTCTCGGCCGACCTGGCCGCCGCCCTCCCCGATGTGCCGATGCAGGACGCGGGACGCCACGCCCTGCGCGGAGTTCCCGGGGAGTGACAGCTCTTCGGGATCACCGCGCCGGTTGGTGCGTCCGGGGGCTGATCGGCCAGACCCGGTGACCGGCTCGATCAGCGGCTCAGCGCGCGCTCCATGTGGCGATCCGGCACGATCCAGATGACGGCGACGGCGGCGTGGATGGCGACGGACAGGGCTGGAGCCACCAGCGCAATGGGGATGGCGACGAGATACAGGATCGGCGAGATTCTCCCCTTGATGTCGCGGCCGACTGCGGCCGCCGGTTCCGGCGCCTGGCCGGGTGCGGATGAGGGTCTGCGCCAGGATGTAGTGGGCGATCGCCGCCAGGAGGAGGGCCGCGCCATAGGTGGCCCACGGCGTCGGTCCGAAGCTCGACTGGCCCGCGGCGCGTGCGTGGTTTCGCCTCGGCGCGCATACTTCAGACCCCCCGGAAGAGAGGCATGGGGACCTTCGGGGCCCCAGCTGCGCGGCGTCCACATGCGGTCGCCTCCACCGTCGCGCAGCGCCAATGGCGAGCCCGGCTCTTCCACACGCGAGGAGGCTCCATGCGAATCCAGGCCAGCATCACTACCAAGCGACCCATCGGTGAGGTGTTCGCCGCCCTGAGCGATTGGACGAATACGTCGACATGGATCTCGGGCACACAGTCCGTCACGAAGACCTCGGACGGGCCGATCGGCGTCGGTACGACCTGGCAAGCAGCCGGCAAGACCCTGGGTCGCACGATCGAGGCCGATATCACGGTGACCGAGTTCGAGCCGGACCACAGGTTCGTCTGGACGACCGACAAGCCATTCAAGGCCACCACCACCCTCACCTGCGAGTCGGTCGATGGCGGTACCAAGGTGGACCAGACCACGGACGGAGAGCTCGAAGGCTTCTTCAAGCTGGCCGGACCGATGATGCAGCCGATGGCGAAGCGACAGATCCAGCATGACCTCGAGACCTTCCGGGATCTGATGGACGGTCACGCCCTCTGACGGGCTCGGACGCCATCGGTCCCTAGGCCAGCAGCAGCAGGATCGCGCGAAGGATGCCCAGGGGAGGACCGAACGGGAGCGCGAAGCCGATCCAGTAGGCGAGCTCGAACGGCAGCAGGGCATAGCTGAGGGTGGTGGCGCGTGGGACGTTGAGCAGGAGCATCACGCCCACCACCACCTCGGCCAGGCAGACGAGCACGAAGCCGAGCAGCAGCGGGACCGATATCGCCAGGCCGATCCGCTCGAACGGCCCGCCGCCGTAGGTGGGGAAGCCCATGAACGTCCAGATCTCGCCGGTGCGCGCGAAGTGGAGCGCTCCGAAGACGCCCGGCAGCCCAAAGCCGAGTCCAAGGACGATGGAGCAGAGTGCGGCTGCCGTCAGCAAGGTGGGCGTCCTGTCGGCGTCGTGATGGGGGAGGATTATGCCTGTCGGCGTTTGCACCATGGGTAACTAACGGACAAGCAGCCTCCGTCCCGCGTCCGATGGTGCCCTCCAGACAGCTCTCATTGGCCGCCTGTTGTCCGCCCAGGCAAATCTCGACCAGGCAGAGGCCGATGGCGACCGCTTCTTGGCCGTTAGTTGTCTCCCATGAAAATGGCGCACCCCGCCGGAACCTAGTCGTCCTCCGGCATCGACCGGCGCTCGCCAACGGGACCATCCGCCATGGGGAACGCGAGCCTGCCGGGCGGCATCCACCACTCGAACAGGTCGTAGGTCAGCCTTCCGGCCTGGACCGATGGGTCGCCGTCGCTGAGGCGCGCCGCCTCGGCGAGGTCGCAGGCGAAGATGGAGAGGCCGCGCAGGGAGGTGTCGGACTGCTCGGCCAGCGGCCCGTTGACGACCAGCACACCCTGCCTGGTGAGCTCCGAGCGGTAGGCGAGGTGCCGGGCCTGCAGGGCCTCCAGCTCCGCATCGGAGAGCTCGGGCGCATCCGGCGGGCGGCGCAGGAGCACCACCGTGTAGACGTCGAACGCGTCGGGGAGGTCGGGGTTGCGTGGCATGGACGCGAGTGTATCGGGCGCCGTCAGCCGGGCGAGTGGCCCGCTCGTCCGGCATCGAGCCG
>CAYVLM010000274.1:0-3353 GCA_964452225.1 uncultured Steroidobacteraceae bacterium
GAGGTTGCACGCCGAGTCGTCGAGGAACATGTACTCGGAGCACGGGTTGCTGGCGTTGATTGGCGCGGTGTTGGCGCTGGTGTGCCAGCGGTTCACGTTGTCGTGGTACTGGATCCCGGGGTCGCCGCAGACCCAGGCCGCCTCCGCCATCCGGTTCAGCAGGGCGCGGGCCCTGTAGGTCTCCATTGGCTCGCCGGTGGTGACCGCGTGCGTGGTCCAGTCGCCATCGGTCTCGACCGCGCGCATGAAGTCGTCCGTCACGCGCACCGAGTTGTTCGAGTTCTGGAAGAAGACCGACTCGTACGCGGCGCCGCCGTTGAAGTTGCCGTCATACCCCGCGTCGATCAGGGCCCAGGCCTTCTTCTCCTCGACGAGCTTGCAGTCGATGAACTCCTGCACGTCGGGGTGGTCGACGTTGAGGATCACCATCTTCGCGGCTCTTCGCGTCTTCCCGCCCGACTTGATGACGCCGGCGAAGGCGTCGAAGCCCTTCATGAAGCTGACCGGGCCCGAGGCCGAGCCGCCGCCGCGCAGCCCCTCGTTCCTGCTGCGGAGGGTGGAGAGGTTGGAGCCGGTGCCGGAGCCGTACTTGAAGAGCATCCCCTCCGTCTTGGCCAGGGTCAGGATGGACTCCATGGTGTCGGCCACCGAGTTGATGAAGCAGGCGGAGCACTGGGGGCGGGCGTCGATGCCCACGTTGAACCAGACCGGCGAGTTGAAGCTGGCGCGCTGCTTGAGGAGGATGTCCTTCAGCTCGTTTCTGAAGGCGTCCGCGTCGGCATCGGTCGCGAAGTAGGCGTCCTTGATCCCCCACTCGGTGATGGTGTCGGCCACCCGGTCGAGCATCTGCTTGACCGAGCGCTCGCGCTCCGGGGTGCCCATGGTGCCGCGGAAGTACTTGCTGGCGACCACGTTGGTGGCCAGGGCGGACCAGCTCTTGGGGAACTCCAGGTTGCGCTGCTCGAAGACGACCTTGCCGTGCTCGTTGGTGATGGTCGCTTCTCGCGTGTCCCACTCCACCGTGTCGTAGGGGTGGACCCCCTCGCGGGTGAAGCGCCGCTCAATGGTCAGGCCCTTCCAGCTGCGCTCCTGGCCGGGCTCGAGCTGGTGGTAGCCGGTCTTCGCCTGGCCGGCGTTGGTGGTGCTCGTGGCGACCCCCTTCGTGGCGCCCCTGGTCGCGGTGCCGTGGCCCTTCCCGTTTCCGGTGCGGCCGTGGCCGTGGCTGTTGTGGCCGTGGCCGTCGTGGCCGTTTCCGTCGTGGCCGTTGGCATGACCGTTCGTCCGGGCGCCTTGGGCGGTGGTGGGGGTCGTGGAGCGTTCCATCTGTGCTGCTGGTCCTCTTCCTCCGGGAGCCTCAGCCCCCGGCCTCCTCCTCCGCTCGGCTCCGGTGGCGGGGTCTCCGGGGCACACCACGCCCTACCCGCGGGTAGGTTGGTGGGGACCGGGGCCGCTGCCGGCGCCGTCGGTTGCGCTGGGCGTCGTGGGCCGCTCTGGCAGGCTTTCAGACGCCGAAGTCAGGAGCGACAGTGTAGGACGATCCCACGCCCCAGTCAAGCCTGAAACCACAACATCTGGTGGTGCTCACCGATGGGTGGCCACAAGATGCTGGGTACGTGTAGGACGAGTGTGGATCGGATGTGGACGGGGGGTGGACTCGCGGTGGATGGACGCCCGACGGCCACGCTGGCGGCCGCGCCGGCGGCCGCGCCGGCGGCCGCGCCGGTGAGCTCGCTGGCCGAGAATTTCATGGGAGATAACTAACGGACAACAAGCCCCGCCCAGGGGCCCGATGGCGGCCGGAACGGCGGCCTTCCTGGCCTCCATTTGCCTCTCGGGACAAATCAGGGACAGGAAGAACCCACGACATCGGCCCGCGGGCCCCCTGCTTGTCCGTTAGCTATCTGGGGTGCAAATCCGGGCCGACGGACCGACGAACCGAGGAGCCGACGGACCGAGCAGCCGACGGGCCGAATGGCCGGCAGGGCGGTGCGACGGCAGAGAGGCGCGACAGCCGGGGCCGGCGGCGTGCGGGGGGCGCGGGTCGGGTGTTAGAACGACTGCGACATAGCGCTGTCCAGGGCCCGCGCCAGGGCGGCCAGCTCGGGCGGGGCGAGGTTGCGCTCCAGGAGCTCCACGTACAGCTCCTCCTCCGCCATGTGCACCTTGAGGATGGCGTACAGGCGGTAGAGAACGCGGCGAAGGCCGATCGCCTCGGTGCGCCCCAGGCGGCCGGCGACGACATCGGGCCGATAGCGAGCCAGCGACCCGGCAAGCCGGCGCATCTCGCGGTGCTCGGCGCGCATGGGGCTCATGGACCGCCGATCGCCGAGCAGCCGCTCCAGCTCGGGGTAGAGGCGCCCCTCGACGGCCTCGATCTGGGGCAGGAGCGTGTCCTGGACGAAGGCGAACTGCGCCTCGAACCGGGACGCGAAGCCCGGGTCGGGAGCTGGGGGCGAGGTAAGCAGCTCAGCCAGCTCGCTCAGGGCATCGGCGTGGCGAACGATGGCCGCGTGCCGGGCGGAGGCGGAGCCCGATTCCGCGTCGTGGCCCGGGACGAGCGTGGGGGTGGCGGTCTTGGGCATGGCGGTCGCTCCGTGGGCGTCGAGGTCACATGGTGGGTGCCGGGCCGGGGCGGACCTAGGGCCAACCGGACCGATAGGCCCGCCGACCGGTCCGGGCCACCGACCAGTCCGGGCCGCCAACCGGGCCGATAGCGCCGCCAACCGGTCCGGGCCGCCAGCCCAGTCCGGGCCACCGACCAGTCCGGGCCGCCAGCACAGCTAGAGCAGGACGATCCCGTCGCCACCCGGGTCGCGTCCCTCGGCCAGTGCCGCGAGCACGGCTCGGGTCCCGACCGGGAACGTGCCCAGCGCCGGGCCGGCCTCCCGGAGGGCCAGGCGGTTCGCGCGCGAGGCGCGCACAGCGAGGACGAGCCGGTCGCTGCCGAGATCGCGGTGCTTGAGCAGCGCCGCCCGGCTCTGGGCCTGGAAGTCCGAGATTCTGGTGATCAGCTCCCAGGTCACGCAGCAGCCGGGGATGCGGGACTGGGCGTCGGCCGCTCGCAGGTCGCCCGCCAGCGGGACGGTCACCTCCGTCGTCCAGGCCCAGCTCGCGTGCGCGCGGGCGCGCAGCCGCTTGAGGAGGTCGAGCTGCGGCGCGTCGAGCAGGCGGCGGCCGGTCGGGTAGGCACGCAGGTGCAGCTGCAGGCCCACCACGCCGCCGGCGGCGGCGAGCTGGCGGTACGCGACCTGGGGCAGCTGACCCCGCTCGAGACGACTGATGCGGGCGGGTGCGGTGCCGATGCGGCGGGCGACATCGGCCTGGCGCATGCCGCTCCGGATCCGGGCGAGGCG
>CAYVLM010000275.1:0-3335 GCA_964452225.1 uncultured Steroidobacteraceae bacterium
ATGCGGCCGCGGACATGGTGCCGCCCGCGCGGCGGGCAGCGGCGGTGGGCATCGTGGTGTGGGGGAGCACCATCGGCGCCGTTGCCGGACCCAACCTGGTGGCCCCGGCGAACCGCATCGGCGAGTCTCTCGGCTGGCAGCACGCCGCCGGCGGGTTCGCCATGGCCGTGGGGTTCCTCATCCTGGCGGTGGCGGTCGTGGCGCTTGGTCCGCGCGCGCCGGCCTCCCCGGATGAGGAGATCGAGACCGGGGGTCCGGCCGAGCGAGCGTCGATGTGGCGCCTGCTCACGGGGCTGTTCTCCTCGGTCCGTGGGCGCACCGCGGTCCTGGCGCTGGTCAGCGGTCAGCTGGTCATGGTCCTGATCATGACCATGACGCCCTACCACCTCAGCCACGCCGGGTACCCCGACTCGGTGGTTGGCATCGTGCTCAGCGCCCACATGTTGGGGATGTTCGCGCTGTCACCCCTGTCGGGGCGGCTGACCGAGCGGCTGGGGGCCGTGCCGGTTATCCTGCTCGGCTTCGCCGGCCTGGCCACGGCCGGCCTGCTGGCCGCCATGGCGCCGGCGGGCGGCGGAACGGTGCTCATGCTGCCGCTCTTCCTGCTCGGCTACAGCTGGAACCTGAGCTTCGTGGCGGGCAGCTCCCTGCTGGCGACCGGGCAGGCCTTCCGCGATCGGGCGCGCCTGCAGGGGCTGATTGACGCCCTCGCCTGGGGAACCGCCGCGCTCGCCGGAGTAGTTGCAGGCCCCGTGGTCGCCGGCTTTGGCTACGCGGTGCTCTGCCTCGGGGGCACCGCGCTGGCCGTGCTGCTGGCGGCCCTCTTCGTTGCCGATGGGCGGCGCCTGGAGGCGGCCGGAACCACCAGCTGACCCGGCGACGGACGAGATGCGGTCAGCCCGGCCTGAGAGCGTACTCCGGGCTGCGAAACGGCCACGCCTCCGCGAGCCAGTTCCGGACGGCGCGATAGATGGCGGCGTCCCGGTCGGCGTCGGCGGCGCGGACCCACGAACGCACGTGCGCGTCGTGCCCCGGGGCGTGTGCGGGGTAGATGTAGACGCAGCCGATGACCGTGCCGTGCTCGTCTAGCACCGTGTACGTGAACCCGGCGCGCTCGGCAAAGTCGCGCGCGTGGCGGACGAGATCGGCGCGGTTCTCGTCCAGCGTCATGACCGGGTCCGGCCAGCCATGGGTCTCGAAACCCGGTGTCGTGCGAATGTGGGCGATGCTCGAGGTCCATGCCGCGTAGTCGGCCTCGTTGTGCTCCGGGCCGAGCGGCTCGAGACGGAACCCGTCGGCGACGAGTTCGCGGGGAGCCGCGAAGTCCGCGGGGACGAACGGTTCGACGGGGATGCTCACCGCAGCATCCTACCGGTGCGTCGTGACCCGGCGTGGCCTCTGCCGGTGCCGCCGTTGCCACCGGGGCCGACTCTTGGGAGCGGCTCGCCGAGAACGGCGGACAGGCTTCACAGAATAGAACGTTCGTTCTATCATTGCGCGTCCGATGGGTCAACCGGACATCCCCGACGCGTACTGCGAGCTCCACGCGCACAGCAACTTCTCCTTCCTCGACGGGGCCAGCCACCCCGAGGATCTTGTCGCCCGCGCCGCCCTGCTCGGGATGCCGGCCCTGGCCGTCACCGACCACGATGGGATGTACGCCGCCGTCCGCCTCTGGAAGGCGGCCGCCCAGACCCGGACCGATGCCGCCCGCTCCGCGGGACTGCGCCCGGTGGAGGCGATCATCGGCCTGGAGATCGCCATCCCCCGCGGGGAGGACGAGCTGCGCCTCGCCAGGCGCGGGCGCAGGCTCAACGCCCCGATCCGCGGCGCGAGGGCCAGCCGCGGCTGGCCCGGCGAGCTCCACGCGGGACCCGCCCCGGGCGATCACCTGGTCCTCCTGGCGCGAGACCCTGCCGGCTACGCCGCGCTCTCGCGGCTCGCCAGCCGTGCCCACCTCGCCGGGGAGAAGCAGTTCCCGGTCTTCGAGCGCTCGCTGGTCGCCGCGGCGCTGGACGATGCCCGTGGCCACCTGGTGGGCCTCTCCGGCTGCCGGAACGGCGCCGTCCCGCGTCGTCTCCTTGCCGGTGACCGCGTCGCGGCGATCGACGCCGCCCGGGGCTGGGCCGCCCACTTCGCCGACGGTGACTTCGCCATCGAGCTGAGCCACCATCTCGTCCCGGACGACGACTGGCTCGTCACGGAGCTCGCCGCGTTGGCCGAGGAGGCCGGCCTGCCGACCGTGGTCACCAACGAGGTCCACTACGCCGAGGCCGGCGGCCATCGGCTCCAGGACGTGCTCGTCTGCATTCGCCACGGGGCGACCCTGGACGAGGCGCGGGAGCTGCTCCTGCCGAACGCGGAGTACCGCCTCAAGCCGGGCCGCGAGCTCGCCGCCATCGGCGCAGGGCTGCCCGACGCGCGCGCTCGCCGGGCCTGGGCGGACGGGATGGTGCGCGCGTCCGCCATCGGCTCGGAGTGCCGCCTGGAGATGGACTTCGAGCGCTACCGGTTTCCGGGCTTCACGGTCCCCGAGGGCGAGACGCCGTTCTCATATCTCTATCAGCTTGCCCACGAGGGCTTACGGCACCGTTACCGGCCGATTACCAGGCGAGCCCTGGAGCAGCTGACCCACGAGCTCGACGTCATCGACCGCACGAACCTGGCCGAGTTCTTCCTCATCGTCTGGGACCTCATGGAGTTCGCCCGGGCCAGCGGGATCATCGGGCAGGGGCGGGGGAGCGCCGGCGACTCGATCGTGGCCTACTGCCTGGGAATCACCAAGGTCGACCCGATCGAGCACAAGCTCCTCTTCGAGCGTTTCATCAACGAGGCGCGGGCGCTGCCGGACATCGACATCGACTTCGACGTGAACCGTCGCGAGGAGGTCATCGGGTACCTCTACTCGCGCTACGGCGCCGACCACGCGGCCATGGTCTGCAACGTCATCACCTACCGCGCCCGCTCGGCGGTGCGCGAGGTGGCCAAGGCCCTGGGCTTCCCGCCCGAGGCGATCGATGTCATCGCCAAGGCGCTCGACACCCGCGACGCGACCGACGTGGCCCGTGACCTGGCCCTGGACGGGTCGTTCGCCTGGCTCTTCGACGAGCTTGGCGCACCGATGGCGGAGCTCGCCGTCCCCTCCGGCCGTGACGGCCGCGGCCAGCGACCGCAGACCGATGGCGCCGCCAGCGCGCCGAGTGCCGGCCCGCCGGGGCCGGCCGCGCCATCGGTCCACGCGCTCGTTCGTTCGTCCGCGGACTCGAGCTGGAGCTCGCGGCCGCGACCCGCGCTGCGGCCGGACCTCGCCGCCGCCGAGACCCGGGCCCGCGAGG
>CAYVLM010000276.1:0-3278 GCA_964452225.1 uncultured Steroidobacteraceae bacterium
CCGGTCTTCATTGGGGACACCATTACCGTCGACTACGAAATCGTCGAGAAGGACATCGACAAGTCGCGGACGATTGCGGAGGTGCAAGCCCGCAATCAGGACGGCGAAATCGTGGCCGTGGCAACGCACATCCAGAAGATCTTATGAGAGCAGACGATCAGGCCCTGCAGCCGACCCTCGATTCCAGGCGGCCATCCATCACATGCGAGCTTGAACGGCTTGCCTCACAGGTCGAGACGGACAAGAAGCTCCCGGCTGGGATGATCGGGCGGCCCACCGAGCTTGGTCTAGTTCGGACTGACGATTCCCAACCCTGTGGTGGTGGGTCGGGCGTGGATACGCTGTTGGGCGGGCAGGCTCGCAACCGGCATGCGACTCGTCGCCGGCGACACGGTTGCCCGGACCTGCTGCCGATCCACGTGATCCTGCGCGACTCGACAGCCTCATCGCCACTTCCATCTTGAGGAGAAGGACAGCATGAGCCTCAACCTGCGCGGCATCGTACCGGCCTGCATCGTCACATTCGACGCCGGCGGCCGCTTCGACGAGACCGCTTATCGCCACTACCTGCAATGGCTGTTGCCCCAGGGCCCGGTGGCCCTGGCCATCAATGCCGACACCGGCGAGGGACCGCATCTGTGGCCCGATGAGCGCGAGCGCGTCCTGCGCGTCGCAGTCGAGGAGGCGGGGGACATCCCGGTCGTCGCTGGACTGTCCGCAACGTTCACCGCCCAAGCGGCGGAGGAGGCTAAGCGCGCAGAGGCGGCGGGTGCGGCGGCCCTGCTTGTCTTCCCGATCCCGGCCTACCAGGGGCTGCCGCTCGACCCGGCAATCCCGGTGGCCTACCACGAGGCGGTGGCGGAGAGCTGTGGTCTGCCGCTCGTCGCCTTCCAGCTCCAGCCCGCGCTCGGGGGCGTGATCTTCTCCGAGGAGATCCTGCAGCGAATCGCCGCGATCGAGAGTGTGGTCGCTCTCAAGGAAGCGTCGTTCGATGCGCGGCTCTACCTTGCCACGCGTCGCATGATTGAGCGCCTCCCGCGCCGCATCGACCTGCTCACCGGGGACGACAACTTCGTCTACGAGTCGTTCGTGATGGGTGCGGAGGGGGCGCTCATCGGTTTCGGCACCCTCGCGACCGAGCTCCAGGTGCGGATGCACGGCCTGACCTGCGAGGGGCGCTGGGAGGAGGCGCGTGCCATCTGGGAGCGGATTCTCCCGCTGGAGGAGGTCGTCTACGGCCAGCCCGTGCGGAACTACCGGGCGCGAACCAAGGTCGCGCTCCGGGAGCTCGCGGTCCTAGACAGCACGGTAATGCGGCCGCCGCTGCTCCCCGCTGACGACGCGGATGCCGCCGCGATCCGGGCGGCGCTGGCCACAGCGGGCCTAGCTTGATGGCGGGTGCCCTCGACGGTCGCGTCGTGCTCGTCACCGGCAGCGGTCGTGGGATCGGCGCCGAGGTGGCGGTCAAGGCGGCCGCCGCGGGGGCGCGGGTCGCGATCCACTTCAACCGCTCGGGCGATGGCGCGCAGCGCACGCTCGATCGCGTGCGCGCCGCAGGCGGTGATGGCGAGCGCTTCGCCGCCGACCTCACCGAAGGGGGGCAGGCAGCCGAGCTGGTTGCCCGGGTCCTTGCTGACTTCGGCCGGGTGGACGCCCTCGTGAACAACGCTGGGCGGACACAGGTCGGACCGTTCCTCGAGCTGGAGCCGGCCGAGTGGGAGTCCGTCATCCGGACCGACCTAACCGCCGCCTACCACACCTGCAGGGCGGTCCTACCATCGATGATCGAGCGTGGTGACGGGGTCGTCGTCAATGTCACCTCGCGGCTTGGTCAGATAGGCGTCGCAGAGACAGCGGCCTACAGCGCGGCCAAGGCAGGCCTGATCGGGCTCACCAGGTCCCTCGCGCGGGAGTTCGGCCCGCGCGGCATCCGAATCAACGCTGTTGCACCGGGCTTCACCCTGACCGACATGACCAGTGACCTCGCCGACACCGAGGAGGGCGCGCGAAGGCTGGCCGCCATGGCGATCGGGCGCTTCGGGCGTGCCGACGAGGTTGCCGACGCGGTGATCTTCCTCCTGTCCGATGCGTCCTCCCTCTTCCTCGGCCAGACCTTGAACCCAAACGGCGGGGGCTATATGCCGTGACCAGCCGAGCGCGGACTCGCTCGCCGTCCGTGAGGTGAAGTTCCTGATCGAAGCCGGCGGCGACCTGGACCTGGACGCCGGTTTGGCGACACAGTCCGATGCGTCGGAGCGGATCTTCGCCAGCGAGGACATGCTCGAGGAGCTGAACGCGTTCCTGGATAAGCGTCCCCGGGGTATCGGGGCTACGAGGCGAACCAGCCCCAAGGAGGTATCTGCGTGACTCGCATCGACCGGTTCGGGGTCTTCCTGCCCTCATACATCTGGCAGGGCGACGGCACCGAACGTGCCCGTGGCATCCGGGAGTTCGCGCAAACCGTGGAGGAGCTCGGCTTCGACTCGCTGTTCGTCACGGACCATCTGTTCGCAGCGCGGCGCTTCTATTCGGTTTCTTTCTTGGAGCCGCTTACGGCTCTGGCCATGGTGGCAGGTGTCACGCAACGTGTCCGGCTGGGAACGTCGATCCTGATCATGCCGCTGCGCAACCCGGTCATCCTGGCCAAGGAGCTGGCGACGATGCAGTTCCTTTCAGAGAACCGGATGATCCTGGGCGCCGGTGTGGGATGGAACGAGGCGGAGTACATATCGGTGGGAGTGCGCAAGTCGGAGCGCGGCAGGCGAACCGACGAGATGCTGGACATCATGCTGCCCCTCCTCTCAGGAGAGACCGTGACCTACCACGGACGCTTCTACGCCGTGGACGAGATCTCCATCGAACCGAGGTCGTCCCGCCGACCAGAAATCTGGGTGGGCGGCGGCTCGCAGCTCGCAGATCCCAAGTCGCCCGACCTGCCGCGCTTCGTCGATACGGTTAAGGCGCGGGTCCTGCGGACCGACGGCTGGATCCCACGGCCGACCTGTCCACCGGGTGAGATCGCGCGCGACTGGCGGGAGCTCCAGGCGTACTACCAGGAGCACGGGCGCGACCCGGGTGAGTGCGTGGTGGCACACGAGAACTTCCTCCACCTGGTGCTGACCAGCGACCCGGCCAAGGCCCGAGAGCAGCAGCATCGCGCCTTCCTGCGGGTCATGAGCAACGAGCGTGGGCCCACGTACTTGGAGTCGGTCTACCTGTTTGGCACACCCGACGAGGTGATCGCCTCGCTCCAGGCCCGAATCGACGCAGGGGTCGAG
>CAYVLM010000277.1:0-3261 GCA_964452225.1 uncultured Steroidobacteraceae bacterium
CTCGCACTCGACGAAGGCTGGTCCGGGAACGCGGTCCGCGCCGCGCATCAGGCGCTCGCGCGGCGCGCCTCGCGCTGGCCCCGCTTCCACCCGCCCGACCAGCGCGGCGCGATGACGGCAGCGGACGTTTCGATCGCGGAATCGACAACCCGGCATGCCGGGCTGGTTCGTGCCTGGGCCGCGGGGGTCTGGCAGGCGTGGGAGCCGGAGCAGGCGGCGGTGCGGTCCTGGGCACGCACCGTGCTTCCCGTGGATCTCAGGGCACGCCTCCGGGCCGCGGAACGGGGAGGCTAGCTCTCCTCCCGCCAATTCGCCCGGACAACCCGACGCGGCTCGAGCCCGAGGGGCCCGATCCGCGCCGAGATGCCGGAGGGACGGAACCGTCAGGCGCTCGTGCCGATAGCGCTCGACATGATCGTGCGGGCGGAGTTGATGGGGATGGCGAAGCCGATGCCCTCGGCGTTGGAGGCGGCGGCGGTCGCGATCCCTACCACCTGGCCGGCGGCGTTGACCACCGGTCCGCCGCTGTTCCCCTCGTTGATGGCGGCATCGGTCTGGATCAGCCCCGCCAGCTGCTCGGAGTTGCGGGGGTTGCTGCCGGCGGTGATCGACCGGTTGAGGCCGCTGACCACGCCGGTCGTCACGGTGTTGCTGAACTCGCCCAGCGGATCACCGATGACGATCGCCAGCTGTCCGATGGTCAGGTCCGAGCTGCTGCCCAGCGGCGCCACGGGGAGACCGGTGGCGTCGATCTTGACGACCGCAAGGTCCGCCGAGGAGTTCGCCGTCACGACCGTGCCGGGGAAGCTCCGGCCGTCGGCCAGGGTCACCGTGATCGAGCCGGCGCCGGCGATGACGTGGTTGTTGGTGAGGATGTAGCCGTTCGGGTTGTAGATGAAGCCCGAGCCGACCCCGGAGACGCTGCCGAAGCCGTAGGCGCTGGTCTGGATGACGACGACGGCCGGGCTCACGGTGTTGACCGCGGCAATGACCGCGCTGCTCTCGTCGGTGGTCGTGGTCTTCACCACGCTGGCCGCCTGCGCGGACGGGGCGTTCCCGCTCGATGCCGGGGGCGTGGACCCGGGCGAGAGGAGCAGCGCCGCACCGGCGCCGGCGCCGCCGCCGGCCATGATGGCCAGGGTCAGGACCAGCACCGCGGGCCTGAGCCAGGCAGCTCTCCGGCGGGGCGCCGTGGTGGAAGCGGCGGGCCTGGGGAGGATTGAACGGGTCTCCTCGTCACCAGCGGCCGGTGGAGGGACGGGATCGTCCTGTCCCGGCCCGACCGGCCACGGTTCGTTGGTGTTCATCATGAGTGTTGACCTCGGAAGGATGGTTTCCTGCGCTGTTGGCCCCAGTCTCCGCCATGGATCCTTTCGAAGCGGTTACGCTCCGCCGCCCTCTTCCCGACCCTCCTCCGCCCTCCTCCGCCCTCCTCCGCCTTCCTCCGCCGCCAACGGCGTCTCCCGTAACCGAACCGAAAGGCGTCGGCCCCCATGCTGTGCTGCGCGCCGGCCCGCTGCCCGGCCGGAACCCGTCCAACGCCCACATCGGGGAGAACACCAATGACGACATCCAGCACGACGCCAGACCAGCCGGACGACGCCCGGTCGCGCGTCTTCGTGGCGCCCGAGGGAGAGCCGGCGTTCCGGCTGCCGCCCGTCGCCCGGCGTCGTCGGCGCCTGGCCGGCATCTCGCCGGTCTCGCTGCTGCTCGCGCTCGCGGGCGCGGTCGCGATCGCGGGGGTCGCCTTTGCCGTGGGCCGCACCACCGCCGGAACGGTTGCCACAACCGGGACGGGGATCCGGGCCGGCACCCTGCCGGACGCCAACGGCGCCGCACCCGGCGGGTTCGCCGACGGGCAGCGTGATGACGCCAACAGATTCCGGATCGGTGGAACCCAGACAATCAGCGGCACCGTGGTCGGGCTCTCCGACGGCACGCTCACCCTGCAGCTCAGCGACGGCCAGACCGTGCAGGTGACCATCGGCTCCGGAACGACCTACCACGCGCAGGCAGCGGCCAGCGCGGCGGACGTCAGCACCGGCAGCACGGTCATCGTATCGGTCAATGGCCTGGGCCGGCCCGGTGACGATGTCGCAGGACTGACGGCCAGCGACATCACGGTGGCTGGCAGCTGATCCACCGCGGCTGGGGCGAGGTGCACGCCTCTTCCCCGGCCGCCGGACGACGACGGACGCGTTAGAGTCGGGGCGACCCACGATGCGCACGCTCCGCAGGCACACCGCCTTTCTTGCGATCGCCGGGCTGGGGCTCGGCCTGCGCCTGCTGCTGGCGTACGTCGTCTTTCCCGACCAGGGCCTCGCCACCGACCTCGGATTCTTCGCGAGCTGGGCACAGACCCTGGCCAATGTCGGGCCCGGTTCCTTCTACGGCAGCGCGGCCAGCGCAAACTACCCGCCCGGGTACCCGTACCTGCTCTGGCTCGTGGGCCTCCTGGCGCAGCCGCTCGCCCACCTCCTGGGGACCACCAGCGACCAGGCGATCGTGGCCCTCATCAAGCTCCCGGCCATCGCCGCCGACATGGCCATCGCGCTGCTCCTCTACCGGGCCGGCCGACGCTGGCTCGGGGTCCGGGCCGGCCTGGTCGCCGCGGCGCTGTACCTCTTCATCCCGGTCACCTGGTACGACTCGGCGCTCTGGGGGCAGGTCGACGCGGTTGGCGCCGTGGTCATGCTCGCGTCCCTGCTGCTGCTGATCGACGGCTGGAGCGAGGCGGCCGCGGCGCTCGCCGCCTTCAGCATCCTGGTCAAGCCCCAGGACGCCATCGTGGCGGTGGTGGTCGGCGCGGTGCTGGTCCGTCGACACTGGCTCCGTCCCGGCAGCGGGCCCCAGCCCGCGCTCGGAAGGCGGCTGGCCATCGTGGACGACCGGTTGGGCGGCGTGCTCCGGGAGCAGGGACCGGTTCGCCTGGGCACCTCGGCGCTCGCCGCCGCCCTGGCCGGAATCCTGCCGTTGCTGCCCTTCGACATCATCCGGCTGGCTCCAGCGAGCCTGGCTGACGTGCCGGTCATCGGCCACGTCGCCGGCCTGATCAGCCTGGTCCTCTCGCTTGGCGACCAGTTCAGCGTGCTGACGGTGAACGCCTACAACCCATGGGCCCTCGTTGGCCCGCAGCCCCTTGCCAGCCTGATGGGCGGGAGCGGGGGCAGCTGGACGCCGGATTCGCTGGTCATCGCTGCCGGCCTGCCCGCGTACATCATCTCGGCGGCCCTGCTCGGCACGGCAGCGGTGATCGTGGTG
>CAYVLM010000278.1:0-3247 GCA_964452225.1 uncultured Steroidobacteraceae bacterium
TGACCGAGCACCTCGGCGGGCCGGAGACGCGCGAGCAGATCGAGGCGCGGCACGCGCGCTACCTGGCGCTCGATCCCACGGGCGGACGGATGTTCGCCATCACCACGGGCCCAGACCTCCGGGCCGCAGGATCCATCGGCTACTGGGAGCGTGAGTGGCAGGGCGAGGCGGTCTGGGAGACCGGGTGGTCTGTGCTGCCGGAGCTGCAGGGCCTGGGCATCGCCACCCGGGCGGTGCCGCTCGTGGTGGAGGTGGCCGCGGAGGCCGACCCGCATCGGTCCATCCACGCCTACCCGGGCGTCGACAACGGGCCGTCGAACGCCATCTGCCGCAAGGCGGGTTTCACGCTCGCGGGCGCCCACGACTTCGAGTACCCGCCGGGGCACCCGATGCGCTGCAACGACTGGTTCCTGCCGCCCCGGGCGTGACGGTGTCCAGCGGCACGCCCGCGAGCAGCACGGCGGCTTCCTCCTACTGGCCGGGCGGTTCCGACCGGTTGTCAGCGGCGTGCCGCCAGACCCGGAGCAGGATGGAGGCCCCAAGCCCGATCACCAGGATCGGCCAGATGCGCTCCCCGTCCAGCTCCCCGATGTCGAAGCCAAGGGTGTTGCGCAGGAAGTAGTAGATCCCCACGATGACGACCACGGCCCCGATGAACAGCCAGCCGACGTCGAGCTGGCGGGCGAACCGATTCATGTCAGCTACCTCTCTCAGCCGGCCATCGGCGGCGCCGAGGGCTGCGGCATGGTCACCATCGGTTCGGGAGCGCTGCCGGAGCGGAAGACACGCCAGCCGGCCAGCACCACCGCGCCGAAGCCGAAGAGCGAGATGACGAAGCTCAGAAGCGGGATGAAGCCCAGGATGCCCGCGACCACCACGCCGATGAGCGCGGCCAGGTACGGGCGACGCCGGACAACGCCCGGGCTCGAACGACCGACGAGCCACTCGCCGATCCAGATTGCGGCGACCAGGTAGCCGATGAACGCCAGCGCCGGGTAGACGAAGAGCAGCAGCCCGATGCCGACCGGGATCCCGACCAGGGTGATCATGGCCGCGACGGCCACGACCGGGATGCCGATCATGGCCACGAAGCCCACCAGGGCGGTCTTGCCTGGCTCGTGGCTGATCAGGGCTCCGGCCGCCCGGACCTGCCTCGCGGCCATGGCGGCCAGCACCAGCGCGGCCAGGAGCGTGACGATCACCACGCCGATCCAGAGCAGGAACGCAGCGGCCACCAGGAAGGCGGCGGCACCGACGACGTCCCCGGCGACGTCACCGACGCTGCCGTCCACCCGGGCTCCAGCCGCTCGGGTCACGCTGCTGTCCCAGGTTCGAACGTCATTCAGCACGTGGGTCGTGCCGTCGAGCTCCGCGGGGCTCCGGACGAGGAAGACGTTCTCCAGGGTTGCGCCCTGGAGGATCGCCCGTCCGTTCACCACGACGAGGACGTTGGCGGTGCCGGCGACGGTGGCGGTGCCGTCGATCACGACCACCACGTCAGCCTGCTCGCCTGCGGGCAGGGCGAAGTCACCGCTCGTCGAGACGAGGACGCGGCCCGTGTGCGGGAGCGCGTCATCGGCCGCCAGCGCCACCGGCACCAGGGCACCGAGGAGCGCAACGGCTGCGAGCGGCGCGAGAATGCGTCGCATTGGTCTCTCTCCCTCTAGCGCCACCGGCGATTCACCGGTGTGCGCTCGCGCGAGCATGTCCGAGGTCGGCAGGCACCTCCAGAGCCGGACGGCCCGAGCCAACTGGCAAAAGGTCACGCGCGGGGCACGGGTAGACTGCGGCTGCCACACGGTCGGTGGTACGTGCGGGAGGCGAGGCTGTTGACACTCGGCGACTTGGCCAGCTGGAGCGCGGTGGCGGCGATCGCCGCCCTCGTCGTGTCGGCCGTGGCGCTGGGGCTCTTCTTCGGTGGCGCGGGGGACGCCTGGGGCCCGGTCAACGACGGCTTCGTCGCCCTCACGCTCCTCCTCCTGGTCCTCCCCCTGGTTGCCGTGTGGCGGCTGGCACCGGACGACATCGGGCCCTGGTTCGGCATTCTCACCCTGCTGGCCGTGGCCGGGGCGCTGGTCGCGGCCGCGGGCCAGGTGCTCCTGGTGGTCGGGGCGATCGGGCTCAACACCTCGTTCGTCACCGGGGGGCTGGGCATCCTGCCGGTGCTTGCCTGGGCGGTGGGCTTCGCCTACCTGGTCTTCACCCGGGACGTGGTTGGCGTGGAGGTGGGCTGGCTGCTGGTGGGTGCCCTGGGCGCCGCTGCGCTCCTGACCGTGAGCAGCCTGGTTCTGCCGGTGCCGGTCACCGCCGCGGTGAGCGTGGTCCTGGTGGCGCTGCTCGCCGGGTGGCTCTTCACGCTGTCGGGCGCGGTGCGTTCCGCCATCTGAACCACGGTTCCGCTGGCCGCGTTTTCACTGGGGGTAACTAACGGCCAACGAGAGGGGATTCCGGGCGCCCCCGCATGCGGTTTGGCCCGCCCGTCCGCCTCCTCTTGGTCAGGATTTGTCCGACGCGACAACTTCCGACCAGGCAGGGCGGCCTGGGTGTCCGCTAGTTGTCCGGGGTGAAAACGGCGACCGGGCAGGGGAGCGGCGCGTCACGGGGCTTTGAGTTCGGCAGCAAGGTGTGCGGTTTGGAGTACAGATCAGGATGATCGGGCCAGTAGTCGAGCGGGTCACAGAAGCCGTTTCGCGTTGCAGCTGCGCACCTTCCCCTTGCGCCATGGCGGGAATCGCCCATCTACTGTGTGGAGGACCGTTGCCGTTTGCCGGGGGGACCGAAGCATGGACAATCACACGCGGAGCCGGCTCGGTGGAATCAGCGATTGCGGACCACCATCGGCCACTACGATGGGCTCGCCGCGAACGGACGCAGAGCGACAGGGGGTGAGGCAGTGACCAGTCTCGCGTTCGCCGACATCGACTTCGGGTACCCGTCGCCGATGCCCTTCGGCCCAGCCGTGCCGGTCTTCGAGGCCTTCAGCTGGCAGACGCCGCAGGGGCGGACGGTGCTGCTGGGGCCCAACGGGGCGGGCAAGACAACCCTCCTGTCGCTGGGAGCCTCCGCACTCCGACCGAGCCGCGGCCGCATCGTCGCCGGCGACCTCGACAGCACCCGCCGCGGTGACTTGCGCGCCTTTCGCCGGGCGGTCGGCTGGATGCCGCAGCAGGTGCGCGCCGTGCCCGGCCTGACGGCACGGGAACAGGTCGCCTACGCGGGCTGGCTCAAGGGCATGCGCCGATCGGAC
>CAYVLM010000279.1:0-3241 GCA_964452225.1 uncultured Steroidobacteraceae bacterium
GCAAGGCGATACTGTCGGGTCGCCTCCGGCAGCGGCTACGGAAGGGCCCAGGCGAACGGCCGGCAATGAGCCGTCCAACCGCGTGGGACCCAAGGACACGCGTGCGCGCCGAATCGGCGCGCGGTTGCCCGCGAAGGACTGGCTCCGCGCGGTTCCGACATGTCGAGGATCTCCTACAGTGAGATCTGATAACTACAGTTGACACTAGCAGGTCGGCGTGGTTCAATGCAAAGACGGTAGTGGCCGGAGTGTCTCCCGGCGGTGATCTTGATGGCACCGCTTCCCCGGATGCCCTCGTGAGCGAATCGGAGCACCCCATGTCCATCGCCGACCCGGTCGACCAGGCGGTCGTCCCGGCCCGGGAACCCGCCGGTGTGGCGCCTCCCCAGGCCGCAATCACTACCCCGCGGAGCACGAGCATGCGGCCCGGCGGTGCCGAGCTCAGTCGCCGGATTGTGGTCTTGCTCTTCGGGCTGATCCAGCTGCTGATCGGCCTGCGCGTGGTGCTGCTGGCGCTCGACGCCCGCGCCGGCAACGCGCTGGTCTCGGGCATCCTCAACGTCAGCCAGGTGTTCGTGGCCCCCTTCAACGGCGTCCTGCATACCAACGCCCTCCAGTCGGGCGGCGCCATCCTCGATCTGGCGGCCATCGTGTCCCTGGTGGGCTGGACGGTTCTCGAGCTCGTCGGGCTGTGGGTCATCGGCGTGTTCCGCCGCGAGCCCGCGTAGACCGACAGCCGTGAGCGCGATCGCTGCCACGCCAGTCAGCACATCTTCCACATCAACCCTGAACGTGGGCCGGCAGACGGCCGGCCACCTGAGAGGAACGGAATCGCAATGGGATGGTTCGCATGGATCGTGGTCGGCGCCATCGCCGGCTTCCTCGCCAGCAAGGTCACCGGTAGCCGCGAGGGCCTGGTGATGATGATCGTCCTCGGCGTCGTCGGCGGCCTCGTCGGCGGGTTCGTCGCCACCAACCTGCTACACGTTGGCTCGGTCAACGGCTTCAACGTTGAAAGCATCCTGATCGCCACGCTCGGCGCCGCCGCCGTCCTGGTGGTCATGCACCTGGCAACTCGCCCGCGCGGTCTGGCGCGCCTGTGGCGATGACCTTCGCCCCAGCCCACATTGGTGCAGGCGAGACGGCGTCGATGACTGAGCGCATCGTCCCCAAGGTTCTGGAGTGGCAATGCGCCGGGTGCGACGCCCGGATTCGCGGTCTCGAGCACGGTGTCCCGGCCTTCTGCCCGTTCTGCAGGGCGTGGGCCCAGTGGCGTCGGCGAGGCGACGAGCTGTGGGCGCAGGCGATCAGCGGGTGGGAGGACGACGGCGGCCAGCCATCGGCTTCTCGTGCAGATCATGCAGTGGCGCAACGGTGACCACCACGACACGCGAGCTGCTCGGGTACCTGACCCTGTGGATCGCAATCTCGACGGCCGTGCTGATCGCGCTTGCGTGCTTCACCGCTCGATAGGCTGCTACGCGTGTGCGAGACGACCTCGGACGAGCCCACCGAGGGGGACCGATGCTGAACCAGAATCTCGGTCGGCGGCCGGCGTCGCACGAAACGGGACCTCAGGAGGGACGACGGGAGGCTGGCCTCGGCGGCTCATCGCGCGTGGTGGGGGGCCGCTGATGTGGGGCCACAATTGTGGCTGGTGATGTCCGTCCTACCGCCCGGCCGGCCTTGGCGATTCTCGTTGTCCGCGCTGGCGTAGACTCATCTCATGGCTGAGGAGCTTCGACCCGAGGCACCGTTTGGCTTGAAGGGTGCCAATGAGAATATCTGGCACCTGGCAGCGGCCGAGCGGTGGGGCGACGGCCAGCTCATCGGACATCGCACGTTTTGCGGCCGCAACTACGCGCAGCCCTTTGCGCAACACGATGTTGCCGGGCTCAGCCAAGTCTGCTCTGACTGTACGGCGCAGGTGGCCAAGCGTCACTAGCGGTTGTCCGTCTGCAGCGCGCCGATGCGCACACGAACCCGCGGTCGCCATCCACCGCACTGGACCTCCGGGTGGAACTTCCATCGGTGCGATCGTAGGGCCTGCGGCCTTTGGAGCCGGGTGGACCCTTCCGGGTACCCGGTGGCTTGGCTGGCGGCTGCCATTGCGGCAGGTTCTGACGGTGGCATTTGATGTTCTTGGCTGAGCGCTACTCCTCGGGGTCCGGCAGCACCGGGTAACTCGGAATCGGGTAGAGGCCGATGGTGAACCCGTGGGCCACCTCGCCCGACCGGGGAAGCCGATCGAACTCGCCCACCAGGGCCATCGCCTGCCGCCAGAACTGCACGACCTCCTCGGGCGCGATCCGGGCGTGGCGGATAAACGAACGCAACTGGTGAGCCTGGTAGGCCTGCTGGGATTCGGAGGCCGCCAGCTCGAGGTCGTTGAAGTCGAGGGGCAGCCGTTCGCCACGCGAGGAGCGTCCGACCCCGGCGTAGAACATGCGTGCCGTGCGGCCGAAGTAGCGCTCCTCGATGGCGCGGACCCGGCGCGTGCGTACCACCCGCACCAGGCCGGCGCGCTCCAGCACCCCGACATGGTAGGCGAGGGTGCTCTTTGGCCGGCCGACCGCCACCGCCAGCTCGGTCACACTCGCCGCGCGCTCGTGCAGCAGGCCAAGGATGGTCGTCCTGAGCGGGTTGCCGATGGCCCTGACCTGCGCAGCCGACGCCAGCTCGCGGGCCTCCTCCAGCTCGTAGTCGGGCGTCCGAGCTCTCGTCACCATCGGCCATTCAGCCTAGCATTCTTCGAATGTTCCAGTATTATGGATCAATCATCCACCAGCGCAGCAGGAGCACAGGAGCGACATGGCCGAGATCGTCCTCTTCCACCACGTGCAGGGGCTCACCCCGGGCGTGGCCGAGCTCGCGCAGACATTGCGAGCGGGCGGCCACACCGTCCACACGCCCGACCTGTTCGACGGCAGCACCTTTGCCACCCTTGACGAGGGCATGGCCCATGCCCGGGAAGTGGGATTCGAGGCGATCCTCGACCGCGGGGTGGCCGAGGGCGAGAGGCTGGGCACGGACCTCGTCTACGCGGGCATCTCGATGGGCGTCATGCCAGCCCAGAAGCTGGCGCAGACCCGCGCCGGAGCGCGCGGCGCAGTCTTCGTCGACTCCTGCCTCCCGCTCGGCGAGTTCGGCGACCGATGGCCCGATGGCGTGCCGCTCCAGGTGCACGGCATGGACGCAGATCCGATCTTCGCTGGCGAGGGCGACGTCGACGCCGCCCGCG
>CAYVLM010000280.1:0-3226 GCA_964452225.1 uncultured Steroidobacteraceae bacterium
GGACCACCGCCCGGTCGGCCAGGTCGAGCGCCTCCCCGATCGAGTGGGTCACCAGCACCACGGTCGCCCCGGTCCGGCGCCAGATGCCCTGAAGCTCCACGTTGAACCGCTCACGGGTCAGCGCGTCGAGCGCGCTGAACGGCTCGTCGAGGAGCAGGACCGCCGGCTCCATCACCAGCGCGCGGGCAATGGCGGCCCGCTGGCGCATGCCTCCAGACAGCTCGTGCGGGCGGAGACGGTCCGCCTCGCGCAGGCCAACCAGCTGCAGCATCTCCGCCGCGCGCTCCCGGCGCGACGTGGCAGACCAGCCGGCAAGCTCAAGCGGCAGCGCGACGTTGTCCAGCGTCGTCCGCCACGGCAGCAGGCGCGGCTCCTGGAAGACGAAGCCGACGCGGTCGCTCGGCCCGCGCATCGGCGCACCCTCGACGGTCACGGTGCCCGCGTCCGGGACGAGCAGACCGCAGACAAGCCGCAGCAGCGTGCTCTTCCCCGTCCCGTTGGCACCGATGATGGCCACGAACTCGCCCGGAGCGACGTCGAGGGAGATGCCCGTCAGCGCGTGGCGGACTGCCGCACCACGGCGGTAGGCAAAGCTGACGTCGACCACCGACACGGCCGGCGCCACCACGCTCGCCGCCGGCGCCACCACCGACGGTGCCACGGCGGAATCGAGTGTCGTGCGGATTGCCGTCCCCGAGCTCCTTTCGTCGCTCCGGGGCACGCGCTTCAGCCGTCCGTGCACACGATGCCACGGACCGCGCCTTCTTCCATCCGGACTGTACCGTCGGCTCCGGCCACGCCGCGGAGAGCGGCGCTTCGGATCTGCTGACACCCGATGGATACCCATCGGGCCGCTCGTGGGCTCGATCCTGCCCTGCAGGATCCCTACCACCGGTCGGGAATCGCACCCTGCCCCGAAAGCAGCCTCACTCTAGCACGCCACACGCCCGGCTTCCCGCGTGGCGCCCGTGCTCCCGGGGCGCCACTCCGGGCGCTCCGGTCAGCCGGGCAGCTCGTGCAGCCGATGGACGAGCGGCTCGATGGCCGGCCAGAGGCCCACGTACACCTCGAACAGGGCGTCGTACGTCGCGCGGTTCGCCTGGTTCGGAGACAGCCGGCGGTCGATGCGCACCATCGCCCCGATCGCCTCGCGGTAGCCGGCATGCTCCCCGATGGCAGTCGCGGCGAGGATCGCCGCCCCCTCGAGCGCGGTCTCCCGCACCTCGGGGACGGCGACTTCTACGCCAAGGACGTCGGCCTTGATCTGGTTCCACGTGTCGCCGCGCGCCGTCCCGCCGGTCATGCGCAGCTCGCGGATCTCGATCCCGGCCGCGCGAATCGGCACCGCAACGTGACGGAGGGCCAGCGCCGCGGCCTCGAGGATGGCGCGCACCAGGTGCGGGCGCCTGTGGGAGAGGGTCAGGCCGACGAACGCACCGCGCGCCAGCGGATCCCACAGCGGCGAGCGCTCGCCGGCGAGGTAGGGAAGGAACACGAGGCCGCCCGCACCGGGCTCGACCCCCGCGGCCTCCTCCAGCAGGGACCTGGGGCTGACCCGGCCGGCGAGCAGGCTGCCCGCCATCCAGTCGAGGGCCTTGCCGGTGGAGCTCATCGCCCCACCGACCATCCATCGACCGGGGAGTGGAGCGGCCGCCACCCATGCCCCGGGCACGGAGGGTGCCGAGTCCCAGTAGACGGCCAGCCCGCCGGAGGTCCCGCCGGTGTCCACCGCGTCCCCGGGGTCGAGGAGGCCGGCCCCGTGGAAGCTCGCGAACGAGTCGACGGTGCCGGCCACGACCGGGATCCCTGCCGTGAGCCCGAGATCGGTCGCGGCCGCGTCGCGCAGCGGGCCGATCACCGAGCCGACGTCCACCACCGGTGGGAGCCGCCGGCTCGCCAGCCCCGCGGCAGCGGCCCGGTCCGGGTCGGGCAGCACCTGGCCGTGGGATCTCGTGGCAGCCGCGGTGCCCGTCATCCGCAGCGCGGCCCACTCCCAGGAGTTCAGGTACCAGCGGGTGTGCTCGGCGGCGCGGGGATCTGCGACCTCCAGCCAGCGGGCGGCGGGGAGGATGCCCAGCCCCCAGCCGGCCAGCCCGGTCGATCGCTCCAGCTCGGCCTCGTGGGCCGCGGCCCGGCGATCGAGCCAGGTGACGGCGGCGCGAGTCGGCCGACCGGCTCCGTCCGAGGCAACCAGCGTCGGCCCCTGCCCGACGCAGCAGATGGCGGCGACGGGCCCCTCCATGGCCGGCCGCAGCCGGCCGATGGCGGATCGCAGGGCACCCCACCAGGCCTCCGGATCCTGCTCGGCGCAGCCGCTGTCGGCATCGACCTCCATCGGGTGCAGCTCGCGCGCCATGGCGGTGAGGTGCCCGTCGCGGTCGATCAGTCCGGCCTTGGTCTCGCTCGTGCCGAGGTCGATCGCCAGGATGCTCGGTGCGCCGTCGCGCATCCGCGCCTCGTTCACCCGCCCATTGTGGAGGATCGCCGCGGTCCCCGAAGCCAGCGCCAGATGATCCACACCGTGGCAACGACCACGACCGCGTAGATCACCAGCTCATACGGCCGCACGGCGTCGTACAGGGTCCGGTAGCTCTCGCCGAGCAGGTACCCGCCAAGGAGCAGCGCGGCGTTCCAGGGCAGCGAGCCAAGTGCGCTGAACAGCAGGAAGCGCCCGACCGGCATCCGCGCGATCCCGGCCGGGTAGTTGATCAGCGCGCGGACCAGCGGGACGAGCCGCCCGAAGAAGACGGCCCGGTCACCGTACCGGGCGAACCAGGCGTCGGCGCGGTCCAGGTCGTCGGGACGGATGTGCACGTATCGGCCGTAGCGATCGAGCAGCGGGCGACCGCCCCAGGCCCCGATCAGGTAGCCGGCAAACGAGCCGGCCACCGCGGCCACGGTCGCGATGACGAGCACCACGAGCCAGTTCCAGCCGGCGTGGGTCAGCGGCTCAAGCACAAAGGGGTCCTTTGCCGACTGGCTCACCTTCCAGCCGGCCATCGGCACGATCACCTCCGACGGGATGATCGGGATGAAGGTCTCCAGGCCAACGGCGATCGCCACGCCGAGATAGCCGACCGCGTCGTACAGGGACAGGAAGAACGGAAGCAGGGTCTGGTTGATGAACTCGAGCACCGGCTAGGATGCCCCCGGCTCGTTGTCGGGCGGGTGCAGGGGAACGGCGATGCGCCGGGCCTCATCCGTGCCGGCCGCCGCCACCGCCTGG